>JAGBND010000034.1 GCA_017634575.1 Bacillota bacterium | reverse complement strand
TTATATCGAATGGAAGCATATCTGAAGGAGGTGCAGGATGAAAAAACTTATCAGCATTCTTATGGTTTTGGTTTTGTTGATGACAGCCGGCTGCAGCGAAGAGAAAGCAGAGGATACTTCTTCCGCTCCCGGGACAGAAACAACTGATACGGCGGCAGATAATTCTGATATGACTCAAAAAGAGCAAGAGGCTTCAGCCGAAACAGAAGAAACAGGCGAGATTTCTGTCTATTTCATTAAGGGAATGGGTGCTTCAGCCCTTATGACGGCAGTCAAAGACCAGCTGCCGGAAGATATTTCCCTGGACATTCACGAGTTTGCGGATGAAACTTCTCTGAAGCAGGAAATCGATGCCAGCGGCATGCCGGACCTGCTTTTGCTTGAAGAAGGAATGTATCGAGATGCATTGGATCCATATACGCTCATTGCAGATGGGCAGGCATTGCCTCTTTCCGAATACATTGAAAGCGAAAAAATGGCGGGCACCTTGAAAGAAGAAGACTATTTCAAAGGGGTCTTCACCGTCGGTGAAGTGAAAGATGATATTTATTATCTTCCCTTATCCATGAAAACATACTTTGGAATCACTTCAAAGGCGAAGTATGAAGATAGTCCATTGGCGAGCCTTGATGAGTCATATACGCTGGAAGAATTGCTGGACTCGCTCCTTCTGGACAAAGATCAGCATGACGACGGATATATGCTTACCTACCCCAGAATGATCGTTGCGCCGGATGAGACGGTCCTTTTCATGGAAATCATGCAAGAGACCGGCGTCATCCGATTGGATCCGACATCCGGGGAAACACTGGTCACGAACGAAGAGGCGCTGGAAAAAATCAAGGCCTACTGCGAAGTGGTTCAGAATGATATCATTATATCGAGGGATATAAAAAACTCAGACCGTTTTGACACGTTTTACGAAAACTATCTGATGGTTACACCAAACCTGAATCTGGCTCACCAGACAAGATATTGGCAAAGCGCAATGACTGAATTGCTTCAGGAAGAAGAAAAGCTTCTCTTCTTCCCCTCCTGTAATGCTAACGATACCTATGGAGCAACAGCAAACATCGTCGGAATGATCGGAGCTTCCAGCGACGCAAAAAGCGCGGCCTATCGCGTGCTTCGGAGGATGATGGATATTCCGGAGACGACCTGGATAGGGATCACCATCGGTGATACACCGAATATCCTTGGACCGGTGAGCCGGAAGTCATTTGAAGCACAGCTGCAGGCTTTGACCGATGACTACGGCGCAAAATACAAGCTGAACGTGCAGACATTCACAAGACTCTCCCTGGATGAAACGCAGAAAGAGACGCTGTCAAAATGGGCGGAGAAGGTAGTAATAAAGCCCATTCTATCCATGTCTATGGTAGAATTTGTGGCAAAACTGATTGAAAAGTAAATTCGCTGTCCGAGATCGCAAAAATCAAATCGATCAGCAATGCAGATGTACCATTCAATTCCTTGTATCATTGACAGACTGCGCTTATAATAGAAAAAGATAATTCTTGACGGCTGGGAAGGTTACGAAACATTGAAAATAAAAATCGAGCGAATCCGCCGTGTCATACTGGGGCTGCTGGCGGTCGGCATTGTGACAGCAGGCATGATTGGACTGAGCCATTTTTTTGCGTCTGATCCGCCGAGCCAGGAAAACCCGGAAGTTACGGTTTATTATGTATCATCGAAGGAACATATCAGCTACTTCCCTCAAATGATCGAGGCTGCCTCGCTCCCGAAGGATATTGCTCTTGATGTAAGGGAGTTTGCCAGCTATGAGGAAATGAAGCAGATCATCGATGATGAAGGAATGCCGGATCTGATGCTGTTGGATGAGTGGGACGAAAGGCATCTTATGGATCCCCGCAAGCTGGCTGAGGAGGGAAAGATCTGTTCTCTGGACCTGTACCTGGCGGTAGAAGAAGCCACCGGTTCTTATCAGGAAGAGGACTATTTTCCCGGAACCTTAGAGACAGGCCGGGTTCAGGACCGGCAGATGATGCTGCCGCTGACAATCCGTACGACATACTGGATTACGACACAGCAAAAAGCGGAGCTGATTGCCTCATCTTCCGGCCGGGAAGAGTTTGACCTGCTGACCTATATGAAGACGGTATCCGCCATTGAAGAAGAAAGCAACACCAGGGATACGATCCTTCCGGTAGGCAGCAGTATTCTCAGCCTGGGACAATCCATGGAAGAGATCCTGCGGCAGACGGGAATCATTGCCATCGATCTGGAACGAGGAAGCTACACTGCAGACCGTGACACGGTCAAGACAGCGGTGGATTACCTTCGCGTGTATGCGAACAATTATAAAGCTTACTGGGATGAAGTCTTTTCGACTGGAGCACCCGGCTATCAGGAATTGGCTGATCGGTATGAACTAATTCAGCCCAACGCGAACATGCCGTTCTATGTGCGTTACTGGTACAGTGCCAATACACAGCTTGGGGAAGGAGCGCCGACGGTTCTGTGGACGCTGCCGCTCTGCAGTTCCGAAGAAGAAGCTTATCAGGTAGCGGTTGGTGCTTACGCCCTCGTGGGAGCGGATACCGGTCACGAGGAAGAAGCCTATCAGATCGCCCGGACCTTGATGGATATTCCGTCTCAGGCCTGGGCTGGCGCGATTCTGAGTGATCCATTGATTTATATGACCAGCGTCAACCGGCAGACCTTCCTGGATGAAATATACGATGTGCAGGTGACGGATGTCGGAGGTTTTAAGCTGAATCCGCAGACGGTTTTCGGAAGAAAAAAGCTCTCAGAAGAGCTTGGAAATCAGATGAAAGAGTGGGCGATGAACGTGACTTGCGCCTACGCGCCGGATCCGCTGCTGCAGGAGATTCTGGAGAAGGATTTCCGTGAGTATATGTCAGGCGCTTCCGATGACTTTGACAGTGCCTACGAGGCACTGCTGGAAGATATGATTCGGTTATATGAGAAGAGGTAAGAAATGACAGATTTAATTCAGCAAGGGGTCTTTGCAGCAGTCCTGCTGACGATGGGCGTTTGCCTTTTTCATCAGGAAAAATCAAAGACCGGGAAGATTATCTGTGCAGCAGCCGGAATGGTGCTGCTGATCCTTCTTGCGTTTCTTTACCGGAAGATCCAGCCCCAGGGATTTGTCGGGGATCAGTTTATTTACCTGACACTGCTGTCGGCAATCTATCTGACGGTTCTGGCGGAAAAACCTTCTCTGCGGATCGGGCTCGTCACGCTGATTCTCGGATTCTGGATTTATCTTCTGTATCTATTGGTACAGATTCTGGCGGTATATATCTTTTTTGATATCAGCAACGTGAACCTGGCACCGGTATTGATTCGGCAGGATCGTCAAGCGCTGCTGGCATTTACAGCCGCAAGCAGTGTGATGGAACTGCTGTTTCTGGTATTTGCCCTGAGATTTCTGACGTTTTTCAAAGAGCTGCAGCTAAAGATCCTTTCGCTTTTAGGCGCGGGAATGGGCTTATTGTTCGGCCTGATCATCGTATTTACCAATCAGGTTTTCGCGATCCGCCAGACCATGCAGCTGACATACCTGATGATGTATGGCATGACAGCGGCCTCCTGTGTTTTGATCGTACTGTTTTTATCTATACAGGAAAAAGAACGAAAAAAGCAGAAAGAGCTGGATCAGCTGGAGCGCCAGTATGCCCTTGCAGCGGAAAACTACCAGGGGCTGGTGCAGCAGCAAAGAAAACTGGCCAGAGTGTCTCATGATTTCAGGCATCATCTTCGGGCGATCGGCTCCCTCTCCTCCGAACCCAGTGTCCAGAGCTATGTCGCAGAGGTCCTGGAAACGTCCATTAGCGAAGAGAATATACTGATCTCTGGCAACGAGATCCTGGATGCGGTCATCAACCAGAAAAAGCAGGAAGCTAAGGAAAGCGGCATCCGTTTTGACTATGAGATACAGCTGCCCCAGGCGCTTTGCGTGGAAAACAGCGATCTGTGCGTAATTCTGGCCAATCAGCTGGAAAACGCCCTTGAGGCCTGCCGGAAGGAGACGCAGCAGGGACTCGGAGATGTATGGATTCATGTGAAGATCGACTGGAAAGACAGATTTTTGTTTCTGATGGTGAAAAACAGCTGCTCCTTAGATCCTTTTGATGAACACGGATCGCTCCCCTCTTCCAAGGATGACAGCGGCCATGGATGGGGACTGAAGAACATTGAGCAGACGGCTCAGAAATATGGCGGCCGAATGCAGATTTCGTGGGAAGATAAGACCTTTGTCTCCGTCGTGATGCTCCAGATGCCCGATGCCTGATGTTAAGGCCCTTCTTGTATTGTCAGAGAGTCTGTGATATAACAAAATGGTTTGAACGTCTTTAGAGTGCGCAAGTTGGAGACGGAAACATGGGTGGGTATGGTTGCTGGTTTGTCGGCGGAGGAACCGATAATTATGGTGTCTTTATTTTATCCTGGATAAATACCGCCCGCCGTTCCGGATTAGCGGCGGTTCAGTAGATAAAAATAATCTTACTGTGCATGAACCACTTCTCCACAAGAGAAAAGGGCTGCAGCAAAATAACGAAGAATGGATAGGGGATAGGGGGGTGAACCATTTATGGAAAGCTGGGTTGCCAAAAAAAGATTTCCTGCACAGTTGATCGCAGTCTGTGGCTT
>JAGBND010000033.1 GCA_017634575.1 Bacillota bacterium | reverse complement strand
GGAAGCATCCGGGGGATCCGGCAGCGCGCAGGCATCCTGGACAAAGGATATTACCATCGAAGAACCCTTTACGCCCACCTTCACCCTGAACGACCATATATTTGGCCAGGTTTCCATCAGCTCCGATCTGGCCCGGCCGGTGTCCATCGACCTGACCACAGAGGAATCCGTCAGGGAAACCCCCGATTCCCAAAGCGGCGATATCAGCACCGATGTTTCCATCGCTTCGCTGCAGGAAGACGTGCCTGAGGGCTGCGGCGGGATTCAGTCTTTCCTGGAAGATTGGAATACCCGCGCCAGAGGCCGCGCCGAACAGGAGCTGGAGGAAGGGCTTGCCAGATATGCCGCCTATCGGCAAAAAGACAGCAATGATTTCTCCATCTATCTGACTTCCTGGATCAGCCTGCAAATCGGCCGCGCGGATACGCAGCTTTTCAGCTGCATCGAAGAAGTATACCGGTATAACCGTGAATACGAGGCCGATTTCTACGAAATTCACGGAAAAACCATCAACAGCAAGACAGGAGAAGCGCTTACCCTTCACAACTTTTTCACCGACATGGACGCGCTCTGTGAAAAAGCCGGCGAGATGCTGCTTCTCTCCGGCATGCTCCCTCAAAACAAACAGGCACAGGAAGCCCTGGGCGGATACCTGAAGGAGGCCATCGAGGGCTGCCGAGATGATGGCTCCTTTGCCTGGATGGCAACCCCGGAGGGCATCGAATTTCATATGATCATCATCAACCCCGGCAATGAAGCAGAACGCCATTACAATCTGGAATTCTTCCTTCCCTTTGCCGTTTGCAAGGATTTTTTGAGTCAGGATACCACCATGGTTTCTTATCCGTATCTGCAGTTTGTCACCTCTCCCTATGCCTCGCTGATTATCGGTAAAGAAGTGCCGGCTGCCTCGGACGGATCCGGCTACTACCAGCTTTATCTCGGCAGCACCAACGGACACAAATACCTCTATGGCAACAACGATGAACATACGGATATTTACAAAACCGATTCCGATACCCTTTACCTTATGGGCAGCATATTGGGTGAAATAGCCCCCGTCGAATATACCTATGACCGCGCCTACACGCCGCTTGATCCGCAAAGCATCGGCGTCCGGTGCCTGGTCCAGCTGGAACAGGAACTGTTTCTGGAGGGAATCGTCCGGATGATGGAAAACGGCATGCTGGAAAGAATCGGGCTGTTTGAATTAACGGGCAACGGCCAGCCCATCACCACGGCCATCGATCTGGAGGCAGAGATTTTCCCCAACGAAACAGCCACGGAGAGCGCTAAAAAAACGCTCCCCATGCATTCCTCGCTGGCCATCATCCGTTCCGACGGCGAGACCTTTATCGACTGTCAGAATTGGGACTCCGGTGAAGTCATCCGACTGTACATCACAGGCAGCGAAGAAAGCGGCTGGCTGATCAACGGCCTGCCCAAGGACGAGGTCGTCGCCCACGAAGGCTTCTGGGAGGAATAACCATGGACAATCAAAGCATCGCCTATATTCCCAATCCCAAAAGCATGATCCACAGCTTTGAAAGCAAGCTGGTGGAGACGCTGATCAAGCAGAAGCTGACTCATTCCGACGACCCGGATGCCGCCATCAGCCAGCTGGTGGGGTACCTAAGCTGCCTCGCCGATCTCGGCGCCATCAGCCGGGATGAGGTGAATATGGAAACCAGGAAATTTTATCAGCTCATTATTAAAATGTATCCCAACACACTATCAGATCGGCCGCGCGAAGAATAAGAATTCCTCGCGCGGCCGATGGTTTTCATAAATTAATTATCCGCCCGGTTGTATCCGTTTTTCATATGGACGCTGGCCTCAAAAAGCACCTTGTTGAGGGTCTGGATGGTCTCCTTTTTCGCCATCTCAGAAAGCTTCTCGTTGGCTTCCTTTAAAACAGCCGGGTCTTTCGTCTCTTCAAATTTCTGATCATATTCCCGTACCAACTGACGTCCCTTCACCGCCACGGCGTTCTGATAGCGTTCAATGTTCTGTATCGCCGAGCCGTAAATGGGATCCACCAGCGCGCCGATCAGACGGCTTCCCCAATAAAAGTTTTCTGTGGAGGTATCCAGGGTCACGTTGGCGATATAGGCAGGCATTTCATCCACACAGGTATACAGCGGGAGCGCTGCGGAGAAGGTGGTGGACCCGAAGATGACCCATTCAAGGCCTTTCAGTTCTTTTGCAACGCCATTTCGGATCTGGCAGATGGCCGTAACCCCTGTGCGGTTGATACCGATGGAACGATATTTGCCCCGCAGGCCATTGTCCCGGGAAAGATACGGATCAAAGGGCGTTCCCTGATAGTGGGCAGACAGCAGATATTTTACATCCTCCACCGTTATCTTTCGATCCGGAACCAGCGACCAGGGGAGATTGTCGGATTCCGGTCCGAACTGGGCGTTCGGTCCATCCCAGGAATAGGAATAGGGAGCAAGGAAACGCCCCATAAACCAGGCTCTGGGGGTATTGTAAATATGATCCATGTCCGTGCGGGAGCCAAAGATATCTCTCGGATTAAATACGCCGTTCTGGTTCAGGTCCAGGCAGTTATCGGCAATGAACTCCCTCAGATCCGCCGAGCAAAGATGATTTTCCTTCGCGCCAAAAGCATCCTCCAGGTCGAAAGCATCCATGCCGAACTGGTTGGGATTAACCACCACCCGGTCCTCCGGAACCTTCCTGGCAATCCAGTGATGCCCGCCGATGGTTTCCAGCCACCAGACCTCGTTCTCGTCATTGAAGCCTATGCCATTGGACTCGTACGTTCCGTACTGCTCCAGCAAAGATCCCAGCCGAAGCACGCCCTCCCGGGCGCTCTTAATATAGGGCAGCACCAGCACGACGATATCTTCCTCCCCGATGCCGCCAGGGATCTCCGGATCGGACTCTTTTTCCGGCTTTTCATAGCGCACCAGCGGATCGGCAGCCAGCACCCGCGGATTGCTGGTAATGGTCTCGGTAGCCGTCATGCCCACATTCGCAGCGTTAATACCGGTGGCGGCCCAGATTCCATTCTTCGGATCGACACTGGGCGAAGAGGTATAGGCCATCGGATTTTCCGGAAGGGGAATCTCCACATGAGAGATCACGCTTTTATATACCTTAGGCTGATCTTCCGGGCGGACCACGATCACTTTTTTCACATCAAAATGACCATCATCCGTGCGGGCGATCATGGTAGAATGGTCATTGCTGGCCTTCTTGCCGACAAGAACGGTTGTGCAGGGCATAACAGAAACCTCCTGAATTTTTTTATTTTTATTCTACAAAACCCCGACAGAATAACAGGTTCTGTCAGGGTTTTGTTGTCAAGTCATATTTACATGAAGCAGAAACGCATCCAGCTGAATCGATTGAGCTTATTCTGCAGTCTCCTGATAAAGAATCTCGCCGTCTATCAGGGCATGCATCTTGTTGATGGCCTCATTAACGGAATCGGGATCCAGATCGACGACGGAAAGCGCTTCGCCATAAGCCGAATAGCAGGTGTCGCGCATATTGCCCCAGCCGTTAACTTCGTAGCTGACAATATTCCACTCGGCATTGTCATCCAGCTGCATCTTCACCAGCTTGGAAATCTCATCCTTCGGCATATCGGTAGCAAAGCAGTAGGACAGGCTGTCCATCAGCTGGAGATAGTTGGAAAGAATCGCCGGAGAAGTAGCTTTATCCATAACAGCCTGGATCATGCGCATCTGGTTGCGGCCTCTGGCGAAGTCACCGCCGGCCAGGCTGTGGCGCTCACGGACGAAGGAAAGGGCAGATTCGCCGTCCAGATAGTTGTAGCCTTCATCGTACCAATGGCCATCCCAGCTGGTGAAGGCGATGTCTGAATAGACCTCGACGCCGCCAAGCGCATCCACGATGTTCTGGAAGCCTTCAAAGTTGATGCGGACATAATAGTCAATGGGAATGCCATAAACCGCGGAAAGGGTCTCTTCTGAGCAGTCAATGCCATAAATGCCGGCATGAGTCAGCTTGTCATAGCTGCCCCAGGGGAGCTGAATATAGGCATCACGAGGGGTGGTGGTCAGCAGAATCTGCTTGGTTTTCGTGTTGATGGTCATCAGAATATTCACATCGGAACGGCCGCTCTCGGTGGTTACCGCGCCGAAGCTGTCGTTACCGGAAATATACACGGTAAAGACCTCTTCCGGAGCCTCAATCTTGGGCTTAGCCTCTTCGGTCTGCCCTGAATTTGAAGAGTCTTCCGGTTTGGAGGTTTCCTGCGTTCTGACGACTTCCTTGTAGGTATACTCGGAAAGGGTTTTGGTTTCCGTTTCGAAATCGGGATAAGTATCTGTAATAATGCCGCGGAAAGCCTCGTTAAAGAGAATCGCGTCTACTTCACCGTTGTAAAGTCCCTGCACAGCAGCATTGTAGCTGATATAATCAGAGGTCTGCAGCGGATCCTCAAAGTGGATCTGCAGTTCGGTCAGGGTTTGGTTCATCTTCGCCTGATCCAGGCTGGACTGGGTTCCCAGTACATGGCCTGCCAGATCCTGCAGCCCTTCCATAGGGCTGTCTGCCTTCGTCAGCACCGTAATACGGCTGGTCACACTGCGGTCGTCCGTCACCACCTGATCAATGGCGGTATTGGTACGCCACAGGTACACGGAACCGATGGAAAGCACCACCAGAATAACCGCTGAATAAATCGCACCAACGGCTTTACCGGATCTGGAAATCTGCATAATCAACGCCAGAACCGCCAGCGCCAAAAGGACAGCGCCAATAATAATGACGTATCTGGTCGGCAGCAGATTCAGACCGCTGAGGAGTACCACGAACACCACAGAAATCACGATCTGCAGCACAAAAAAGATAATACCCGGAATACTTGCTTTTTTCTTTCTCGTTCTAGCCATTTACCTAATTCCTTCCAAAAAATATAAATGCATATGATGGGTTACCGAAACTTCTTGATTAAGCATTTAGGACTGTTGCTGCTTGTCTCCATGTATAAAAAGCGCTCCGAATAAACGAGCGCATATCGGCTGTTAAACAAGAGTACAGCATTGATCCATTATACACCAGGTTTCTCTTTTTTTCACCTGCTATTTTCAGAAATTCTCTGTCATAATGGTTAAATTTATTATTCAAAACTGACAAATGCATCACCGGAAGCTGCCCGCATACAATTTATGAAAGGTTCTGAACCGTTACGATGAAAGAAAGAGCCGCCATAGACTCCCCTGCAGACAGCTTCCGCAGCATCCAGATGATTTTAACCCGGACAGGATTGCGGCAGAGTATGCAGGAAAAGCCCATGACGGCAACGCATCTGTTACAGATCAGCCTTCGCCAGTCCTTTTCCGATTTTTATGAGGTTCTTCCTTCCTGGCGGCCGAACCTCAGATAGTGCTCGTAAATACCCTTCAGGTCGTCTCCGTAGTACGCGGCGACATCACCATATTTAGCTTTGTAGCTATGCACATCGAAGGTTTCGTTTCCTTTGCGGCCCTCCGCCATGCCAAAGCGGACAAAGTGGGACAGAACGCCGAAATCGTCATCTCCAAAGACGGCAACCACATCCGGGTTGTGTGCGGCGTAGTAAGCATAGTCATAGACCGGTGCGTAATCAACGCCCTCATAAACCGTCACCGGATTCAGAGACTTGGGCGCTCCGGTGGTCTGACGGCCCTCAAACTGACCCCACTGGATATAGTGCATGTAATAGGCGCGGTTATCGCCTCCGAAGGCAGCTCTCAGATCGCCATACAGATTTCGATAACTGGCCAGATCGAAGCTTTCCTTCGCCCGCCTGCCTTCATCCATGCCGTATTTAATGAAGTGTCTCAGCACGCCCTCCTGATCGCGGCCGAAAACCGCCGCTACATCCGGGTTGTGTGCCAGATAGTATTCAAAATCATATACCGGAGCGTAGTCAATACCATCCATTACCGTCAGCGTGCGGGCAACATCTGCGGTGGGTGAAGAGGAACCGGAATCCGAACCCGCGGCGGAACCAGATTCGCCCTGGGCCGCGCCGGAGCCTGCGTTGCCGGAGCCCTGCGAACCGGAACGGCCGGCGGTATCAATATTCGTTACCTCACCATCACCGTACAGCTCGTAATGATAGTAATAATAGGGCAGTGTCTCCCCATAGCGCTCCTGAAGATCAGGTCTGGAATTCTTAAAGGTATTCACGTTGAAGGTCTCGATGCCCTGACGGCCTTCCTTCATGCCCCAATCCTGGAAATGATTCACGTAGGCCATCCTGTCGCTGCCAAAAGCTGCCTTCAGATCGCCATAATGATTCATATAGTATTCAATGGAGAAAACGGGGCTGGCAATACGGCCCTCATAGATACCCCATTCGGTAAAGTGACTCCAAAGGGCGGCTTCGTTGTAGCCAAACGCTTTTTTCAGATCGCCATAACGATCTGCATAATACTTCGCGTTAAAGACGCCGGCATGGGAAACGCCCGCGCTAACCTTCCCCTCAGGCGTGCGCTCGCCCCAGCTGTCGTAACCAACAATCCTGAACTGCGTTCCATAAGGGAAGGACATGCTGCCGCCGGAATAAACCGGAGAATTCAGCTTCGGATAGGATCCATCCGTGGTATAGTGATATGTCAGGCCACTCTCCAGACCGGAAACGGTAATCACAACCGTATCGGTATAGCTCATCTGCAGATCCACCTGGGGCGCCTGATAGGCATCGTAAATTGTCTCGCCGTTTACAATCCGATACCAGCCGCCGTCTTCCGGAGTAATGCCTTTGCGGCGGAACATCTCGGAGAGCGTTACACACTCATAGCCCTGTGCCTGCAGCTCCGGGATCGCCCGAAGGGCCGCATCCACGCTGGTGGGATGAGAATCGTGCAGAATGACAATACATCCGTCAAACACCTGATCCATCAGAGAATGATAGACATAATCCGCATTGTCCACCTGCCAGTCGCGGGTATCGATGCTCCAATAGGCAATGGGCGAGGTCACAGCACTTCTGACGGTAGAGCTGTCATCACCGCCGGGAATACGGATCCAGTAATGATAGGAACCGCCCATGGCATTGAACAGATAATTCTCCACGCCCACAATCTCGTCTCTCATGGAGCCATAGGAAAGGCCGGAAAATGGCTGGGCATGTCCCCAGGTATGGTTGGCCAGCTCGTGCCCCTCCGCCACCATTCGTTCCAAAAGCTCCGTATGATTGGCGACGCCGAAGCTTCCGCTGGAACCAACCATAAAGAAAGTTGCCTTGGCGCCGTACCTGGCCAGCCCGTCCAGCAATCTGGGGGTAGCCCTGCCCGGGCCGTCATCGAAGGTGAAAGCCACCAGCTTGTTTCCGGCAGCCTCTGCCTTCTCTGGTTTCACAAGACAAATCGAACTAAAAGCTATGGCAGCCATCAAAAGCCAGCAAACAAGCTTTTTCGCGCGTTTCATCACTCCGCCTCCATTACAAGATAAATTTTCTTCGCCTTTTCCGTCAGCTCATTCAGATCGGCCCAGCGCCCGGGGCAGTCGGTTGCCACATAGTCAGAGTGCTTTGTAAGCGGCAGGACCTTCCCGTAGGAATGCCAGATGTTGGCAATCAGATTGACGACCGTGTCCACATCCCCCGGGGTTTTCTCAGGATGACACTCAATACCGATGGACTGCTTGTTGGCAATCCGGTTGGCAGCGTGCCAGGCGGTATCGGACTCCTGCACCATCTGAGTTACCAGGCCATCGCTGACCACATAGTGGGCAGAGGCCTGCGAATCGGGATTAACAAACCAGTTGACCACATTGCTCTGCTGCTGTCCGTCCTCGCCCCAATGATGGATCACGATCTTGTCAATGGAGTAACCATCCCGGCCTTCCCAATAGCAGGCGGCCTGGATATAACGGTCCGCATAAGGGCGCTGCCCATCGAATCCGGAAATGGTCTCTTCTTCTTTCTTGACCTGATCCCATGAGATTGGTCTTCCTTCCGCATAACCATATTCCAGATAATGGTAATAAATGGCTTCCCAGTTCATGCCAAGGGCCTTGGCGACATCCGGATTGACTTCCCGGTATTCACGGACATTAAAGGAAGCATTTCCCCGGCGGCCCTCCGCCATGCCCCACTCCACAAAGTGCTTCAGCACGGCTTCATCGTTCCGGCCGACTGCCCGAACGACATCCGGATTGTTGGCGACATAATAATTATAGTCGTAAATTAAGTGGTAATCAACCCCATCATAGGAAGAAAGGAAGCCGGTAAGCGTATTTACGCCGGTGGCCCGGCGGCCTTCCGCCTTTCCCCAGTCCATGTAGTGCCGGTAATAGGATTCCCAGTCGTTTCCGAAGGCAACCCGAAGATCACGATAAGTATTGTAGTATGAAACAGGATCAAAGTTCGGGCTGGCCTGGCGGCATTCCGCCATGCCCCACTCCACAAAATGACGAAGTATGGCTTCCGGGTCGTTTCCAAGAACCCGTTTCAGATCGCCATAGCGGCTGGTATAGTAATCGTAATCGTAAACCGCGCTGTAGTCCACGCCCTCATAAACCGTCGTGGCCTTTGGCGCAGCCGGGGCAGGCGCCGGCGCGGGAGCCGGAGCAGCTTCCGAACCGGAAACATCCGACGTCTGATCAGAGGAGGGTGTTTCCGTCTGCGGGGCTGAATCCTGATTTTGAGACGGAACAGAAGGAGCCGGAGCAGCGCCTCCCTGCGGAGTTGGAACGCCCGTGGCTACACGGCCCTCATAACGGCCATATTGGATATAGTGGTAATAATAGGCCGTCCAGTTATTTCCAAAAGCCGCCCTCAGGTCCGGATAGGCGTTTCGGTAGGAGACAACATCAAATTCTGCCTTAGCCCGGCGGCCCTCAGACATGCCCCACTCCACAAAGTGGCTGAGAACTCCCCAGGGATCATCGCCATAATAAGCGACGACATCCGGATTGTTCGCAGCATAGTAGGGGTAGCTGTAAACCGCGGAATAGTCGATGCCCTCCCAGACGGTGGGATAGTCATCCGCCTTTGCCGTCTGCACAGGCTGCAGGCAGGCAAGCAGCACCGTGAGAGCCAGCGTCCATACAAACATTTTCGTGCTTTTTTTCATGTGCCTCTCCTTTCCAACATATCTGTTTTTTGTAAGATCAGTGGCCGTAAACGGCGTATCTTTATGTTAAAGAACTCGTTTCATTCCGGGAATCTTCCGCAAAACCCACGTAAGGCCCAGAGATAGAAGAAAAACGATCAGGGTGATTCCCAGCAGGGTCCATATGCCTCCCGCCGGGTAAGGATTGAATTTAATCACAAATGCCCCGATTTTCAAAAACATCATGTGCACCAGATAGATGCCAAAGGAATTTTCATCGATCAGACGGACGAGAGCGCTTTGCTTTTTAACCTCTTTGCCGCCGGATGCTGTTCCATCCGTCGCCTTTTCCTCGGTACCTTTGATCAGGGTAAAAATGCCCACGGAGAGCAATACAATGACAAGAAAGGAATAGTTTCCCAGAAGAGACTGAATCCATGCCACATCATAGTTCATGTGATACCAGGTCAGAAATCCAATCAGTATGACGCCAAGAACCGTAAAAACTGCGGCCAGCATCCTGGGAATCCGGATAATTTCTTTATGGAGGGCATATCCCAGAAAGAAATAGAAGGGATAAATCGTATACACTCCGATATAAAAACCGCTGCGGATGTTAAAAACCGTATTCAGATTTGAAATCAGAATCTGGAAAACGGCATAGATGATCAGCAGGTACCGGATCTCCTGATCAGAGGCATGCTCCGAAACCTTTCGGTACAGAGGGAGCATGGCATAAAGCGCCACCAGCATATACAGATACCACATATGGGTCCAGCCCTTATCGGTCCAGGTCTGCATAAACCAGATATACAGATCCATAAGCCGAAGCTTCTGTCCATTCAGAACCGCATCAAAAAGATAAAAAACGATGCTGAAAATCAAAAGCGCCAGCAGCGCGCGAAGCATATAGCGGCTGTAAATCTTTTTGATGGTCATGGGCCGCTCCGGTTCCAGCAAAAGCGCCCCCGAGACCATTACAAAGCAGGGCACGGCCCACATCTGAAGGTTCCTGATGGCATAAGAAGCTACCTTCTGCGCGAAGGTAGCTTCAAAGTTGTAGGCATACACATAATAGGTATGCAAAATCACAATCCCGATGCATCCGAGCACCCGAAGGAGCCGGAAATAACCGATGGATTTCGTTTGTGTTTGGATGTTGCTCATGATTTTTTGTTAGTTGGTAGGCGCATCGCCGATGCAGCCGGCGTTCGGATCCGCTCCGCCATCGCCGCCCCAGTCTGAACCGGCATTAGACCAGCCCACAGCCAGTTCCTGAGGCTCCGTGCTGACAATATTGCCGCTGTTAAGGGAAAGGAACTCAATATAAGGAAGGCTGCTGTAGAGGATCGTCGCTTCCTGTGTGTTGTCAAAGGGGAACGCGTGAAGCTTACCCTGGGTGCCGTCATCAAAGGTAAGG
>JAGBND010000032.1 GCA_017634575.1 Bacillota bacterium | reverse complement strand
GAGCTCAAATCCCCCAACGATTGGGGGAAAATCATTCAGACGGAGCTCAAATCCCCCAACGATTGGGGGAAAATCATTCAGACGGAGCTCAAATCCCCCAATGATTGGGGGAAAATCATTCAGACAGAGCAAAAATCCCCCAATGATTGGGGGATAATCATGCAGACGAAGCTCTAATCCCCCAACGATTGGGGGAAGATCAATAAAAGTGCTTTGAAATTCCCCAGCAATTGGGGGAAAGCCATGCAAACGGAGCTCAAATCCCCCAATCGTTATGAAAAACGGCTTGGGAAGTTTCAGTCATTTATGTTTTCAATCAAATTTGAATAAATAACATATTACTGTTTTCTTTGTTCTAAATAATCATTCAGCTCGGCGTTCAGGATGTCCGTGATGAACATATGTCCGGGAGAATGGGTGATGACCAGCGGCGGTTTGGCATTTTCGATGGCTGCCTGAGGCGTGACGCCACAGGGCCAGAAAACCGGCACCTCGCCGGGATAGATATCCACTGCGTCGCCATAGTCCGGTTTCATCACATCGCTGATACCGATTTCGGCAGGATCTCCGATATGCAGCGGAGCTCCATGGACGTTGGGCATTTTCGCTGTGATCTCGTAGGCCCTTTTGGCATTTTCCGGTGTCATGGGCCGCATGCTGCAGACCGTGGGTCCCTCAAAGGGACCTGCTTTTTTTGTAGGCACGTTGGTCTTGAACATGGGAACGTTCCGTTTCTGGGTAATGTGCCGGACCTCGATGCCCTCCCGGATCAGCGCTTCCTCGAAGGAGAAGCTGCAGCCAATCAGAAAACCGACGCTCTCGTCCGTCCAATATTCCGAAGCATCCCGGACCTTCTCGGGCAGTACTCCGTTCCGATAAATGTAATACTCCGGAATATCCGTGACAATGTTGCCGCCCTCTCCCATGGCCTTGGTAAGAGGCGATCCTTCCAGGATCTCCAGCACCGGGCAGGGGAAGGGATTCAGTTTGCAGAATTCTTTAAAGTCCGCCGCCCACTCTCCCGGCAAAATCACAAGATTAGCCTGGGCATAGCCGGCGCACATACCTGCGGTGGGGAAGGTAATGACCTGCTCCCGGATGAGCTTTCTCACCTCTTGAGGACTCATATGGATATAAGGGGTAATATCAAAGCCTGCCATTCCTGGTTCCTCCTGTATTTTATTCGATCTCTTTTAAAGTGATTTTATAGGCCCTGCTTCCAACCTTCACCAGATATTTTCCGGTTTTAGGAGAAGCGTTTTCTTCCCTGAGGGCGGCTTTGTCGGCAGGTGAGGCAGAAGAATCAGCTCCTGTTCCCGATTTTGTTTCCTGTGTCCACTCAGGCGAGCTTCCTTCCAACGCAGACGCCGGCGGATGATCAAAGGATTCTCTGAGCTGATCATACTTTTCCAGCTGGGCAACAAAGGCATCCTGGGCGGTTACAATATCCGTTTTCACAAAGCGGATCACATCGCCGGTTTTTGCCTGCGCGATATAGGGCATATCCACATTGATGACGCTGCCGATCTTCGCATAACCGCCGGTGGTCTGCCGGTCCGAAAGCATAATAATCGGCTCTCCTCCGTCCGGCACCTGGATCGCGCCGAAGGCGATGCCATCGGTGATAATATTGCCATCAGTCACATGTTCGATCTTTGGGCCAGTCAGACGGCAGCCCATCCGGTCAAACTGCTCGGTGACTTTATAGTCCTCGCCTAAGAAGGTTTTAAGTCCCTTTTCGGTGAAGCGATCGTCCTGAGGTCCCATGAGCACCCGGACGGTATAAGGCGATTTGAAGATTTCCGGCTCCATCCTTCTGAGGCTCAGGTTCTTTGGGATCACGCCCCGCTGCCTGAAGGCGATTTCATCGCCATCCATGAGCTTTCGCCCTTCAAAACCGCCAAGGGCTGCCCGAATATAGGTGGAACGGCTGCCCATGATAGGCTGGATCATCAAACCGCCCGCGAAGGCGATATAAGCGCGGCAGCCGGATTTCATCATGCCAAAGGAAAGGATGCTGCCTTTTTTAACAGCCAGGGCCTGATACATAGGCGCGGGTTTTCCATCCAGGGAAGGCGAAAGATCCCCTCCGGTGATAGCAATCACCGAGCTGGAAATGAACTTGATGGATGGCCCGAGCATCGTCGCTTCCAGGACCGCCTCGTCCTTATGATTGCCTACCAGGATATTCGCATAAACATAGGAGTGGACATCTACCGCTCCGGAAACGCCCATGCCGAAACGCTGGTAGCCCCGGCGGCCGCCATCCTGGACGGTGGTCATCAGACCACCCTTTAAGATTCGAATTCCCATCTATTCACCCTCCTTCACATAGGTTTTGCAGCGGTATCGGCCGCTTTCCACCTTTTGAAGAATGGACTGGTATTGCTCTTCATTGATCGGAACAAACCGCACATGAAGTCCGGCGTCCAGCAGGATGGGGGTCTGGCGCTCGGCGTCATACATTCTGACCGGGGTGCGGCCGATCAGCTGCCAGCCGCCGGGGGAATCGATGGGGTAAATGCCCGTCTGCCCGCCTGCAATACCAACAGACCCAGCCGGGATCAGCACCCGGGGGGTCTTCAGCCTTGGGGTGGCAATCCGCTCGTCCATGCCGCCCATGTAGGAAAAGCCGGGCGTAAAGCCCAGCATATAAATCAGGTATTCCGCTTCCGTATGAAGCTTGATGACCTCTTCCTTGCTCATCTGGTGATATTCAGCAACATAGTCCAGGTCCGGGCCATATTCGCCGCCATAGCAGACCGGAATTTCCATGATCCGCGTTTCCAGCTTTTCAGCTTCGTGGGTGCCTAAAAGCAGCTTCTCCAGCTTTTGGCTCAGCTCACGGTAGCGGATGACTTCCGGCGCATAGTGGATCATCAGGGTGCAGTAGGTGGGCACCGTTTCATAGATGCCTGCGATGTTTTCCCTGGCCAGGGCTTCATCGAAAGCCCTGATCTTCAGATTGATCTCTTCGCTGATGGCATCGCCAAAGACGACGGCTACAGAGGTATCACCGGTCATTTTAACCACTGGATAGGTCATTGGGCGATCACTTCCTCAATCGGGCAAACCTGCACCCCTTCGTCCAGCAGCCGCTGCCGGATCAGGCTCACAAAGCCAATGGCATCCGGATTGTCCCCGTGGACGCAGATGGAATCCGCCTTAATCGGGATCAGTTCGCCCTGAATGGACTGCACGACCCCCTCTTTGACCATCCGGACGGTCCGCTCGATGGCTTCGTTCCGGTCATGAATCATGGCTCCCGGAAGCTTTCGGGGCACCAGGGTGCCATCGTTCATATAGCCTCTGTCCGCAAACACTTCGCTGGCATAACGAAGGCCGACCGCTTCGGCTGCTTTGATATGCTGGGAATTTGCGAGTCCCAGCAGAATCAGCGCCGGATCCACTTCATAAATGCCCTCGCAGATGGCGGTGGCCAGCTTCTCGTCCACAGCTGCCATGTTGTAAAAAGCGCCGTGGGGCTTTACATGCTGCAGCTTCAGTCCCGCTGCTTTGGCGAAGGCTGAGAGTGCGCCAACCTGATATTGAATATAAGCCTTGGCCTCCGCCGGGGTAATGTTCATATTTCTTCGGCCAAAGCCCATGAGATCCGGAAATCCGGGGTGAGCGCCGATCCGGGTGCCAGCCTCTTTTGCCAGCGCCACGGTTTTCGCCATTACCAGCGGGTCGCCTGCGTGAAAGCCGCAGGCGACGTTCGCTGAGGTAATAAACTGCAAAACTTCTTTGTCCATGCCGATGGTGTAAGCACCGAAGCTTTCACCCAGATCAGCATTCAAATCTACTCTGTACATCATTCAAGGTCCTTTATAAGACAGTTTTAAAAAATGAATAATTATGCACCGAAGAGGGCCTTTGCGCTGTTTACGAAGGCGGTCATGTTACGGGCTGCAATAAACAGGAACACGCCGATGACGATAATGGCCAGCACATTGATGACGATTCCGTTTTTGTACTGCCCCATCATCTTCTTGTCGTTGCAGGCAATCAGTAAAAGCACGCCGGTAATCGGCAGCAGGAAGGCATTAGCGGCCTGCGCGAACAGGATGATTTCCGCCGGAGAGCTTCCCAGGGTGCAGGTAGCTATTATACCAAAACCAAGGACGATCATCCAGATAATTTTAAACTTCCAGGCCTTCATATCTTCACCCCAGCCCAGGATGCCGGAAGAAGCAAAAGCTGCGGAAAGAGGCGCGGTAATAGCAGAAGAGAAACCGGCTGCAAACAGACCGATGCCGAAAATGACGGTGGCCCAGCTTCCCAGCAGGGGCGTCAGGGACATGGCCATGGTCTTGCCGGTGGCGATATCCGCTGCGGGATTGCCAAGAAGGGAAGAAGCGCAGATAATGATTGCCATGGAGATAATGCCGCCAAGGCCGATGGCCAGCACGGAGTCCACGGTAGAAGTCTTGATATCCTCTTCCGGGTTGTTCCATTTTTTAGCGGAAGAAGAAGCATGCAGATAAATGTTATAAGGAACCACTGTGGTTCCCATCAGGGCGGCAATGGTCATCCAGCTGGAGCCATCAGGAGCGGAGGGAACGAACAGACCCTTGAGCACGTTGCCCCAGTGAGGTTTGGAGGCGAAAGCGCAGACAAGGAAGATCAGGCCCATGATCACCACCAGAGAAGTCAGGAACTTTTCAATATATTTATAGCTGCCGCTATACAGAAGCACAAAGGCAATAACGCCCACCACCAGGGCCAGGATAATTTTCCAGGTCTTGGTATCCAAAACGGTGCTGATGGCCTGAATACCCAGAATCGAGCCGGAGACATTGCCGGTTTCATAAGCCACATTACCGATGAAAATTGCGGCAATGACCAGGATCGCAAGCAGAATTCTGGCTGTTTTGCTGGTATATTTGGTTCTGAGCGCTTCACCAAGTCCTTTCTGGGTAACAATGCCAAGACGGGAAGCCATTGTCTGCATAATGATGACAGAAATGGTGGAGAACAGAATCGCCCAAAGAAGGGTCGTTCCATAGCTCGCGCCCGAGGTAAAGCAGGATGTTACGGTACCGGGGCCGATAAAGGCGGCCGCAACCACCGCGCCGGGACCAACTTCCTTAATCCGCTGCCAAAATGTCTTCTTCATACTAGATCCTCCTTCTGATTAGGGGAACTGCAGAGCAGTTCGGCTCGGGGCTCATAGATCTGAACTCCAAGGCGCGTCATGCCCCGAGTATCCTCCTTATACTATATAAGAACTGCGGAGCAGTTCAATGCATAATGCTGACCCGTCCTCCTACGGCCGGATGATACAAAAACGGGTATTTATGAATAATCATGAATAATTATGCACTCATTCATCATATCATATATTTACTGACCTTGCAACATTTTTTCTTTATTTGTCCATTTCCGGCCCATAAAACAGCGAGAAACGAAATATTTACAAGACATTATTTTCAGAATATAATAAATGACAAGTAGCTCTTTTAGACTCAACGCGCACTATCGCAAGGAGGAAACGAAATGATTTACAAGAATGCATGCGGCCTTAAGCTTTCCCAGCTTGGCTTCGGCACCATGCGCCTGCCGGTTAAAGAAGACAAGTCCATCGACGAGGCCAGGGTTCAGACCATGGTAGATCTGGCCATGGAAGCAGGCGTCAACTACTTTGACACAGCCTATCCCTACCACGGCGGCTACAGCGAAATCGTCATCGGAAAAGCCCTTAAAAAATATCCCCGGGACAGTTATTATCTGGCCACCAAATATCCCGGCCATCAGATTTCTTCCAGTTACGATCCTGCTGCCGTTTTTGAAGAGCAACTGAAAAAATGCGATGTGGATTACTTCGATTTTTATCTGCTTCACAATGTCTACGAAAACGACATCGATGTCTACAAGGATCCCAAATGGGGCATTATCGATTATTTCAAGGAGCAGGTGAAAAACGACCGCATCAAACATCTGGGCTTCTCCACCCATGCCCGTCCCGATACGTTAGAGGCGTTTCTGGAATATGCCGGCGAGAGCATGGAATTCTGCCAGATTCAGCTGAACTATCTGGACTGGACGCTGCAGGACGGCAAGGCAAAGGTGGATATTCTGAACAAATGGAACATTCCCATCTGGATTATGGAACCGCTGCGCGGCGGCCGTCTGGTAAACCTGTCCGATAAAGAAAAAGCCGCTCTGGAAGAGGCCAACGCTTCCATGAGTCCGGCTGAATGGGGGCTTCGCTTCCTGCAGGAGGTTCCCGGGGTTGCCGTGATTCTCTCCGGCATGAGCTCTGAAGATCAGATGAAGGACAACCTGAAAACCTTCGAAGCGCCCCGCCCCCTGTCTGAAAAAGAACATCAGGCGCTGCTGGATCTGGCCGAAGGCATGAAGGATGCGCTGCCCTGCACCCGCTGCCGCTACTGCTGCGACGGCTGCCCCATGGGATTGGACATCCCCATGCTGATTCACGCATACAACGATGTGAAATTCAGCGGCGGAAGCAACACCGTCAAGATGCAGTTCGATGCCCTTCCCGAGGACAAGCTTCCCTCCGCCTGCATCGGCTGCGGCGCCTGCGCGGCGATCTGCCCGCAAAACATCAACATTCCCGAAGCCCTCAAGGAATTGTCCGATACCCTTGCCAAGCTTCCCAGCTGGGCGGAGCTTTGCCGTCAAAGAGAAGAAGCGGCCAGAAAGCTGAAAGAACAGACCGCCAAATAAAGGGAGGAAATTTCTATGGCACTGATCCAGGCTAACTTTTTTTCACAGGCGCTGGGGATGGAGCGTCAGATTGATGTGATCCTGCCCCAGGCATCCAACGGAATCGGCCAGGGAGGCAGCGAAGGCCTGACGGATATCCCTGTGCTTTATCTGCTTCACGGCGCTTCGGATGATCATACCATCTGGCAGCGGCGCACCAGCATCGAGCGTTACGCGGTGGCCAAGGGACTGGCCGTGATCCTTCCCTCCACCGATCTTGGATTCTACACCGATATGAAATACGGCTATGACTATTTCCGCTATATCGGGGAAGAGCTTCCAGACATCGTCCATGAATTCTTTCCGGCGCTGTCTGTCAAACGGGAAAAAACCTTCGTGGCCGGTCTTTCCATGGGCGGATTCGGCGCCTTCAAGCTGGCCTTCGCCTATCCGGAGCGTTTTTCTTACGCCGCCAGCCTTTCCGGCTTTATCGATCCGGCAACGGATCTTTCGGCGATGGATACATCCACGCCGGATCATCCCCGTCCGGAAGGGATGTTCGACTGGGTATTCGGTTCGGCAGACGCCGTGAAAGAGACCGTAAACGACCTTCCCTGGATGCTGGAGGAGCATCTTAAAAAGAAAACCGTCCTTCCCAGACTGTTCATCGCCTGCGGCACCGAGGATTTCCTGTATGCCACCAACAGGCGTTTCAAGGACAGGTTTGACGGCCGTGTGGATCTTACTTACATCGAAGAGCCAGGGATTCACGAGTGGGGCTTCTGGGACCGGAACATTCAGCGGGTACTTAGCTGGCTTCCTCTTGATGAAAGGAGGGCAAGGTAATGGCGTTATTTGAAGTCAAATTCTTTTCTGAAGCCCTGGGCATGTGCACGTCTGTCAACGTGATCCTGCCGCAGAAAAATCACGGCATCGGCGTGGAAGGCAGCAAGGGAACAAGGGATCGTTATCCGGTGCTGTATCTGCTCCACGGCGCTTCCGACGACCATACCATCTGGCTGCGCCGCACAAATATCGAGCGCTATGTGTCCTCCATGGATCTGGCGGTAGTCATGCCCGAGGTGCTGCTCTCCCGCTATGAAAATATGTTGCATGGTCCGAAGTACAATGATTACATCACCCAGGAGCTGCCGCAGGTCATGTCGCAGTTCTTCCCCATTTCCACCGCGCCGGAAGATCAGTTCATCGCGGGCCTTTCCATGGGCGGCATGGGTTCTTTGAAGATCGGTCTTTCCAAGCCGGAACAGTATGCGGCTGTCGGTGTTTTCTCCTCCGGAAATCTGTTCTACCGGAAAGATAACCTGAGCACGCTGATTCGTCCTCGCGAAAGCGGCGGGGTCCCCATATCCGAAGCGATCTACGGCACCACCGATCAGTCCACCCTTCGCGGCACTGCATGGGATCCCTTTAAGCTGGCCGAAGAAAACCTGGCGCAGGGCAAAAAGATGCCCCGCTTCTTCCACGTATGCGGCACCGAAGATTTTCTGATTGATTCAGCCAGAATCACCCGTGACTGGTTCGCCGCGCATCCTCAGATTGATTATACCTATCAGGAAGCGCCCGGCGCCCATACCTGGGAATTCTGGAACACCTGGGTGCAGGCCTACCTTAAATGGCTGAACCTGTAAAACACAGGGGACGGTTCTGTGGAACACAGGGGACGGTTCTGTGTGTTCGCGAGCGAACACACAGAACCGTCCCCTGTGTTTCTGAGTCTCCCTGTATTTATTACGCCAGATCAATAATGACTTTCATAGTGCTTTCGCGGTTGTTGTCGATATAGTGGTAGGCTTCCAGATAGTCCTTGAAGGGGAATATCCTGGAGATCAAAGGTTTCAGCTGAACTTTTCCCTCCTTTACCAGACGGATGGCATCCAAATAGTCCTCGTTACGGTACATCATGGAGGTATTCAGATCCAGTTCGTGATCGTTTAAAACAGCCAGATCCACCGTCGCCGGACCGGAAAAGACCGCCACCAGGATAATCGTGCTTCCCTTGCGGGCATTCTGAATCGCCTGGTCCATGGTAATGTTGTTGCCGGCGCAGTCGTAAATGACATCGGCTTTGTCCGGTCCGAAGGTTTCCACAAAAGCCTTCGCGAAATCCTCCTTCATGGTGTTGACGCAGACATCCACGCCGACCTCGGCTGCTTTCCCTAGGCGAATGTCAGAAACATCCGTAATCATAACCTTCCTGGCGCCCATGCCTTTGGCCACCTGGGCTGTCAGGTTGCCGATGGGCCCTGCGCCAAGGACACAGATATCTTTATTTGTCACGTTCCCGGCCTGTTTCACCGCATGAACGGCCACCGCCAGCGGCTCGATCATGGCGCCCTCTTCCAGACTCATCTCTTCGGGCAGCGGGGTGACTTTTTTCTGCTCCACCGTAAAATATTCCGATGCGGTTCCGGTGGTCTGGAAACCCATCACTTTCAGATTCTCGCAGAGGTTGTACTTGCCGTTCCGGCAGGGCCAGCATTTGCCGCAGACAACCTGGGGCTGAATCGTCACCTTCTGACCGACCTTAAGTCCTTCGACGCCCTCGCCCAGCCTGTCCACGATACCTGACACCTCATGCCCCTGGGTTACGGGATATTTGGTAAAGGGATGTTTGCCATGATACACGTGAATATCCGATCCGCAAACGCCGATTTTCATGATCCGGATTTTTACTTCTCCTGCGCCGGGTTCAATCTGGGGAACCTCCCGGAATATAATCTTTCCGGGCTCTGTCATAACCTGCTGAAGCATGCTTTTTTCCTCTTTCTGCTATTGGATTTTCAAGATCAAAGTTACCTTTTGCATAACTGAATCAAGCTTAATCGAAAAAGGCAAATCTGTCAAGATCGAGACAAACTGTACTTTTTTACGGAAATATGATAAACTGAATAAACACCGATCGCTGGCCTATAGTCCATTCCAAGGAATGCCTGGTGTTTTGAGTTTATATTCCGGAGGTTTGCCATGAATCCTATTTCTGAAACCACAGCCCGCTTTTCTCCTTATCAAGGCTGGAACAGCTATGACTACTACTGCACGGAAGTTACCGAAGAGGAGGTACTGGCTAATGCCGCCGTTATGGCGAAGGAGCTGAAAAGCTACGGCTGGGAATATGTCGTCATCGATATTTCCTGGTACGAAAAGAAGGCCGGTTCCAGAAGCCGGGAATTTCAGTATCTTCCTTTCGCTGATCTTTGCATGGATGAATACGCCCGCCTGATTCCCGACCCCGAGCGGTTCCCTTCCTCCAAAGACGGTCAGGGATTCAAGCCTCTCTCGGATAAAATCCACCAGCAGGGGCTGAAATTCGGCATTCATATCATGCGGGGCATTCCCCGCCTGGCGGCCCATCTTCACCGGCCCATTCTCCTGGATGATGCCAATACCGTGGATGCCGCCGAAATAGCCGATCCTTCCAACATCTGCAGCTGGAACCCCTACATGTACGGGCTGCGTCCGGAGCATCCCATGGCGCAGGCTTATTATGATTCTATTATGAAGCTGTATGCTTCCTGGGGCGTGGACTATATAAAATGCGACGACATCTGCCGTGAGGATGCGCCCAGCGCCCATCAGGAAATCGCCATGCTGCACCAGGCCATCTCCCGCTGCGGCCGGGATATCGTGCTCAGTCTCTCGCCGGGACCTGCCAAAATCACGGAAGATACCCACTATCAGGAAAATGCGAATCTCTGGCGGATTACCGATGATTTCTGGGACACCTGGCCGCTTCTGAAAGAAATGTTCCGCCGAGCCGAGCTCTGGCAGGGCAAGGCGCTGCCCGGCCATTATCCAGACTTTGATATGCTGCCGGTGGGCATCATCGGCGGCCGTTTCGGCGAGAAAAAGGAGCGCCGCACCGGCTTTTCCGAGGAGGAGCAGCGGACCATGATGAGTCTGTGGTGCATCTTCGGCGCCCCGCTGATGATCGGCGGCGAACTGACCAGGCTGGATCCCTTTACCCTGGATCTTCTGACCCGCAAGGATATTCTGGACATGCTGCCCTATGGCCTTTACGCCAGACAGCTGAAACGCACATCGGAAGAAGCCGTTTGGGCCAGCTGCAGCCCGGATCAGAAGACATGCTATCTTGCCCTGTTCAATCTCTCCGATGAAGAGCGGGCCATGAACTTCTGGACAGCCGAGCTTAAAGCCGCCGGTTTGTATTCGGAGCCGGTTGAAGCCTATCAGGAGCTGTGGAGCGGCCGCGCAGGCAAAAGCGCCGGCGGCGCCATCGCTGAAACAGTGCCGGCCCATGGCGTCAGGCTGATTCGGATTGGCTGATCAGGGAGGCTGTGATGAGAATCTTAATTGATGCGGATGATGTATTGGAGGATCTTTCTCCCAAATGGGTTACCTTTTTGAACGAGCGCTACGGGCTTAACGCCCGCTACGAGGATCATACCGACTGGAACATGGCGCATGTTTTCCCGAGTCTTACACGGGAGCAGGTCTATGCGGTGGAGCTGGAGGAGGATTTTTATTCTAGGCTGGAGCCGCTGGACGGCGCGGTAGAAACCGTCCGAAAGCTGATGGAGGATGGCCACGAGATTTATGTCGTAACCACCACCCCCTACCAGATTATCAAAGCCAAGATGGAAAAGGTCATCTTCCGGTATTTTCCCTTTCTCACCTGGAAAAACATCATTATCACTTCCAACAAACACCTGATCCGGGGCGATGTGCTGATCGATGATGGCGTCCACAATCTTCTGGGGGGCGATTACCATAAAATCCTTATGACCGGCCCCTACAACCGGGACTTCGATGCAGAGACAGCCGGCATGATCCGGGTTCATAACTGGAAAGAGATCTATGAAGCGATCCAAACGTTTAATTCATAAACAAATACAGGGATGCTGCGTGCTCGCTCATGAGCACACAGCATCCCTGTGTTAACATACCGATTCATTCAGACGGTCCAAAAATTATTACCATGTCTTCCAGGTAACTACAGCAGCAGTTCCATTACTTCCATTTAAAGGTCACCAGCCCGTAGATGTACAGGGCCAGCACACAGACCGGAACAAAGTACCTGAACAGGGGCTTCATCCAGGGCTTTACTTTAAGCCCTGCCCCGGTATTAGCCTCTTTCACAAACGCATCCCATCCCCAGCCGATTTTGTTGCAGCAGAAGACAGAGAAGATAAAAGCTCCAAGGGGCAGCAGGTTGCTGCTGACGATGAAATCCCAGAAATCCAGCCAGGCTGAATCTTCCGCGAAGGGGTGGAAATGGAAAACACTATAGCCAAGAGCGGTGGTCAGGGAGATCAGGAAAATTCCGATTCCGCACACCAGG
>JAGBND010000031.1 GCA_017634575.1 Bacillota bacterium | reverse complement strand
AACGTAGAACAGAATCGCGAAGAACTGATCGTCAAATGAGAAAATGTGGTGGGTGGCTTTTGTCTATTTTTCCAAGTAAATTGTGAAATTTGCCTCCGACCCCTTTGTCTCCCGATTATCCGCACAAATTAGTTTAATTGTATACAAATATCCCGATAAATCAAGGGTTCCCCCGCACAAAGCATAATTCCGGGATAAAGACGAAACAGCCATTATGCCATTATTATGACGATCAGGCCGAAGGACTTGTTTTAAGGCTCGTCCGTATGATATGATAGGAATCACAAAGCGAAACTCACCGCTTCCGGATGTGCCGGAGCGGACTTAATAGACTGCAGGAGAAGAAAAAATGGGTAAACTAGCAGATAAAATCAGGCAAATACTCCAGACGATCCGCCAGGAGAGGCAAAAGCAGGCGCCGAACTACAGAACCGATCCGGATGCCGCTTATGAGTATCAGGTACGTCACAACGACCTGCGTTACCTGGAAAAGCAGATTCCCTATATGATTATGGACCAGATCCGCCAGCTGTCGCTGGAGGATCAGATTCAGTTATATGAAGGAGCCGTTCTTCCGGAGAAGATGGCCTCCATGACCGTCGAACAGTTCCAGGCCAAGATCAAGGAAGTAACCAGCGACAACGGAGAAGTCCTTGCAGAGCAGATTTTCGGAAAGCCCGTGGACGAGATCGCGGAGGCTCTGGAAAAGTTCCTTGGCGAGGAAAAGGTCGACGAGCTGGCGGAGGAAATCGGCAGAACGCCCAGAGATCCGGAATTTCCCGGCGCCCGGTCCCAGGACTATCCCTATGATACGGAGATTCGCAACATCCAGAATTCGATTCCTGCGGATGATCCGAACCGGGATGCGGATGTAGCCATGCTGGATGCGGTCCGCGAAGATCTGGCCGACGTAAAGCCCCAGGTTCTGAGCTTTTTCACCGACATGGATCATACAACCGGCGCGCTTCCCGGACTGAGCGATCAGATGGACGCCATTTCCTACGATGCCCAGAACAGCTTTGCGGAAGCCGATAACGGTTTAGACCTGAAGAACAAGGTTCCTAAATCCCCCAGTAACAACTATGACTATATGATGATGGAGCCGGATGCCTTCAAGGACGAGCCCGAAAAGCTGGAGCAGATCAACGCGCTTTCCGTAACTGTTCCGGATAACGTGAAAAACTATCTGGATCAGGTGGAGGACCAGTTTGCCAAGATCGGGGAAAACAGGCTTAAAATCGGCGAAAACGCTGTTGCCCTGGAGAAAATGTATAATCAGCCTCAGAAGCTGGCCTACCGGTCTGAGCAGGCGAACAAAATGTACGGCTTCAGGGCATTGACCCATGCGAAAACAGAGCTTGGCAAGGCGGTAAAAACCGGAAAGCTTGAGAATATCCGCAAGTCCTATCAGGAATATGTAAAGCTTAAGCAGACCTACCGGGAGCTGATGGATCTGGCCCAGGAGGGACCCAAGATCTATAGCGGCAACGTAAACTCCACCCGCCCCGGTTCCAATTTCATGCCGCTGGAATTCGTCCGGGACTATGCCGGCCACAACAAGGTCAACTCCCTGTTTCTGCTTCATGGCGCCGCCAAAGATCTGGGTGTATCCGTCAACGAGCTGGTGCAGAATCCCATCCAGTGCATGAAAAGGGGCGCAACGTCCTACAACAAGGAATATGGCCTGGAAGGAAAACGCAGCCTGGGAAATAAGCTGGCCCGCGGCCTTTCCGATATGGCCAGCCTGCAATTTCGTACGGAATGGGGCAACACCACCCGGCTTGTGGGCCGGGGCATGGCGGTAATGGGCGGCCTTCTGGGAAAAGAAGAAGGTCCCAAAGCGATAGCCCAGGCAGAACTGGCAGGCGCCATCTCCACATGGGAAATCAAAAAGGAAGAAAACCTGTGGAACAGTCTTGCCGCAATCGGCCGTGAAAAGCGGGATATTATGTATCAGCACGCCGCCCTGCTTCCCGATGATACGTTCAATCTGAAGACAATGGCTGAAGCCTTCCAGGATCCGGAATGGAAAAAGAACCTTTCCCCCGCTGATCTGGTTCAGACGCTGCGCTCTCAAGGCAAGCTGGATTACCGGCAGCTTTCCCAAAGGACCCAGGAAGTCCTGGACGACTGCGAACCGACATTTCTTGACAAAATGGGCGAAGTCCAGAAATATGAGACCGCTTTCAGAAAAGATGCCTACCTTCGCAGCGCGCACAAGGCTTATCTGGAAATCGTGAAGTCCGCTTCCGAAGAGGAAAAGGCGCGGGAGGACTTCAAGGTCTTCGAAAAGCATGTCCGCGCCATGCATCTGATGACGGAGGATTCCGCTACCAGAGATGATATGGCCCGGGACGAATACGAGGCTGGGCTGATCACAAAGCATCAGCTTGACCAGCGGCTTGATGAAGGCGTCCTCAAGGAGACCGTCCAGGAGAACGAAGAGGTGGATACCGCACTGATCGTCATCGCGGCGAAAAAGCCTCAGCTTAACAAGAAAAAGGAAGGTTTCTTCCTCAGCTCGTCGAATTCTCCGGAGCACAAGGCCATGACCAAAGCCGTGGATCTGCTGACACTGAAGCTGAATATCATGAAAGACCCTGCCGCAGCCGAGGATGCTTCCCCGGAACAGCTGAAGCTTGTTCAGAAATATTCCCTGAAGGAGCTGATGAATTCCGCCTGGAACATGACCTTTGCCTACATCCTGAAGTCCGATGAGAACGGCACCAAGAAGAAATGGGATTATCCGGTGGGAAAAATCCGCAACAAAGCCGCCCGGGATACACTGAAATGCATCCAGAACGTTGCCAACGCGCTGAAGCTGAATACGCCGGCCGAGCTGGAAAAAATGAAGCTTCGGACAGAGCTCCACGATAAACGGATGGACACGAAGTGGATGAAGGAAGAATTCCCGAAACGGGTAGCCAAGGATATGTGTCTGATGACCATGCACTATTCCGGCGCCGATTCAAAGAAGCAGGAGCGGATGCTCAAGGATATCCCGCTGACGCGCAACATGGAAAAAGTCGTCAAGGATCCGTCTTTCAGGCGGATGTTTGAGAATTACTCCTATGACGAACTGGCGGAGATGATGATCGTCGGCAAGGGCAAGCTGACCGATGCTTTTATCGAAGCCAAAAAGGAAATCGCCAAGGAACAGCATCTGCAGGATCCTGTGAACAAGAAAGTCAGCAAGCTCACCGCTGAGGACCGGGACAACTTCTGGGCCCAAAACAAATTCGAAGAACCCAAAAAGACCGGCCTCGGCCTGCACCTGCCGCCGATTTAATCAGACTTCATGCAGATCTGCGCCTCCCGGCGCAGCGGGCGATCGCAGCCTTGCGGCATGGGAATTTTGATGAAAAAAAGCGCCATCTTAATGGATTGGCGCTTTTTCAATGCAAACACAGGGGACGGTTCTGTGTGTTAATCCCGGCCCTGTGTTTCTCAGTGTGATTTATTCATCTGTCAAAGAACCGTACAGAATTTTGACCAGTTCCGAGTCTTTATCCAGGATGATGGTTTTGTTTCCACCCTTCAGCGAAGCCTTTAAGGCGTCCAGGGAGCGGATATAGTTGTAAAACTCCGCTTTTTCCGGTGTGTTGTAGGCTTCCTGAAGAATCCGCATATACTCTGCTTCACCTTCCGCAATCAGAATCTCGGCATTCTTGTTGGCGTCGGCGATCATCACCGTCACATCCTTGTCTGCCTGGTTGCGGATCTTTTTCGCTTCCGCCTCACCCTGAGCCGTATAGGAGGCCGCGATGTTCTGCCGCTCGGAGATCATCCTGTCGTACACAGCAGCCTTGTTGTCCTCCGGCAGATCCAGAGCTTTGATTTCCGCATTCAGAATTTCAATGCCGTAATCGCGGATATCGGAGTTTGCTTCCTCGGTAAGCATCTGGGTCAGCTTTTCTCCTCTTGCTTCAATCACCTCGTCCTGGGTCATGGAGGAAATGACATTTTTCAGGGCATTATAGACCGCTGCGTCGATGCGCTCCTCCGCTCTGTCGTTTACCGCATCCAGAGTACGGATGTACTTCAGTGGGTCTGTTACCTTCCAAAGCACGTAATTGTCCGCGATCATGGTTTTCTTGTCTCTTGTAATAACATCTGAAGGCGGAACATCATAGATCGCTGTGGCGGCGGAAATCTTCTGGGTGTTCTGAATGAAAGGCAGCTTGAATTTCAGCCCCGGTTCATTTTCAATTCTGACGATTTTTCCGAACTGACGAACAGCCACATATTGATTGGGCTTTACCGTAAAGAAGGAATTGAACGCCGTGACGGCGAGGATAAATACAATAATAATAAATAGCGTTTTACCGATTACTTTTTTCATTTTTGCTTCACCCCCTTATTCGTTCCCGGTGGATTCATTTTGCGCCGGGGTTTGGGTGGGCGTTTGAACGGGTGCCTGGGACTGCGGCTGCGCTGATCCGGCCTGGTTCGCGCCGGCGCCGGTGGCCGCTCCTGCGAAGCTTTCCAGCGGCAGCATGGTTTCTGTGGTGCCATCCGTGATAATCACCTTGGCGCCCGGAAGCACCTCTTCCAGCGTTTCATAGAACAATCTTTGCTTTGTGATCAGCGGATTGAGCTTGTATTGCTCATACATGGCATTAAACCTGGCCACCTGACCTTCGGCCTCGGCAATGCGGGCCGCTTTCTGGGCCTCCGCGTCCTGGGTGATCCGGTCCGCTTCGGCTTCGGCAGCAGGAATCTGCTCGTTTTTATATTTATTGGCGTTGTTGATCGCCGTATCTTTTCCCTGCTTTGCAGTTTCTACCGCTTTAAAGGCCAGAACGATATCTTCCGTGGGCGGTTCCGCGTCCTGAACCGTAATATTGATAATCTGCAGGCCGATGTCCTGGGCAGCAAGCTCATCCTGCATTTTTTGTTTGACCAGCGCCTGGATCTGTGCTTTTCCGGTAGTCATGGCATCATCCACGGTAAAGTCGATCAGCGTGGAACGGATGGCCGCCAGCGCGATATTTTTCAAAATGATCTCGGGCTGTTTGGAATTGTACAGATAGGCAACGGGATCGGCGACCTTGTATTCCATGTAAAAGTCAATATCGACCAGGTTAAAATCAGATGTGATCATCACGCTGTCCGTATCGACCGTAAATTCCTGGCCGTCTCCGTCGATCACATAACCGATGGAGGTGCCATGGGTTGTGGTGTCCACCATGGATACCTGCTGAACCCAGGGAATTTTAAAATACAGGCCGGCGGTGTCGGTGCGAAGTACCTTACCGAACATGGTAACCACGGCGACTTCCTGCTCGTTGACCCGGTAGAAGCCGCCAATGACGGTAAATATGATGAGAATGGCAGCAATGCCGCCGATCACATATCGGGCAAGCCGTTTGCCCAATGGCACTTTGGATACTTTATTGTCTGTGGACATATACCTTTTCCCTCCTTGAAAATGCAGTCCCTGATTGCAAGAATCGTAAATTCAAGAATTTTGAACGTAAGAAACTTGGATGGAAGAGACTATACGCTTACTATATCTGATTTTTACACATTTTTCAATTATAGTACATAGGTGGATGGTTTTTATGTCTAATCGGTCTCACCCGATGGTCAGAACCTTCGAAAAGCCCCGCTGTCTCATCTATGAGACAACAGGGTCGGAGGCAATTGTCTCATTTTATTTTATCTCATCTCTCATGGCCCGTTGACCGGCTCATTTGAGTCTCAGAGCTCCAGTACGCATCCGTCATACGCGACATGGATCCCATCTTTCAGGCATATCTCTTCCGTCTCGTCAAAGGAGGCATGCAGTGTCCTGGCCAGATGGGAAATCCAGAGCCTGGTATGTTCATCGATGATCCCCACTGTTTTCAGAGAAGGGATCATTAGCCGGATCATGGGGATGGAGTTATGAACCGCCAGGCGGTAGTCCCCCAGATAGTCTCCGACGGTACAATCAAGGATCATCAGATCCAGTTTCTGGTCGCGAAGATAGTTATAGGTATCGGTCAGAAACCAGCCGCCGTCCATGCCGTAGAAGATCTTTTTATGCTCTTTTTCCACCAGCAGATGCTGTGGCCAGACTTCCTGCTGATGATTGGCCAGAAGACCTGTCACGCGCGTTCCGTCCTCAAGCTCATACGTCTGCCCGATCTTCATCCGATGGACTTCGATTCCGGGAATGTCTTTTGGCACTGCATCTTCCCGGACCCAGAACCTGAGCTGCCTGCCATGCCGATCGGCTGACAGCTTCGCAAGGGTTTCCAGACTGCCGGCGTTAAAATGATCCGAATGAAAATGCGTGATCAGAACATCCGTGATCGCCGCCGGATCGTAACCGGCAATCCTCAGACAGTCCAGTACATGAGGCCCGCAGTCCAACAGTAGATTTTTTTCCAGAATTGCGCTGGAAGCCCGGCGGACATCCCTGTCCAGGCGCTCCTCCAGTCCCGTATACCATGCCGGCTGATAGTCTGCCGCACCCGTACCCAGAAAACAGAATTTCATATCTCGTCCCTTCCTTTCACCGGTTCCGGGCGGCCCACCTCATTCAAAGGGGCATTGCTCATGCCCTGCGGAACATTGGCCTTGTTTCTGGCTGTCTCTTTCATTATACCATTTCTGAGAGCTGAATGCATTGTTTATCGGCCAAAAAATGGAGTCTACGCTTCGTTTACCTGGTCTCTTATCTCATTTCTCCTTGGCGCAGAGGCCGTTTTCATACAAATAGGAAAGGCGCTCGGCGCAGGGGTCGTATTTTTGCGCTGCGCCTCGTTCCCAGAAAAGGCGCGCCATCTCGTAGCTCTGCTCCATATATTTCCCTTCAAAGCAGTATTCCCCCATGTTCAGTGACGCGATGCCGTTGCCGCCTTCGGATGCTTTTGTCATCCAGTCGAGACCTGCCTGAATGTCCGCCTCCGTACCGATGCCCTCCAGATAGCAGCGGCCTGCGTTGGCCATTCCGGAAAGCGAACCCATCCGCGCAGATTCGAGGTAAGCCTTAAAGGCCTCTTCCTGATTCTGCTCGGTGCCGATTCCCATTTCCCGCATGACAGCGACGCGGTTCGCTGCTTCCGAATCACCATGACGCCAGGCTTTCTCATACCAGGAGTAAGCCTTGACGTCATCTTTTTCTACGCCATCGCCAAAATAGTACATGCAGGCCAGATTATACATGGCCAGATATTCTCCCTGCTCACTGGCCTCTTCAAAATATTGCCGGGCTTTGTCGTAGTCCTTCTTCGTCAGGTATTCGGTTGCCAGTTCATTCAGTTCTTTTCCAGTCATTCTTTTTTCCTTTCCTTAATTCTTTTGATCGTGACGGGGATGTTTTTTCTACTGTGTAAATACAAAAAACGTGATTTATACAGCATCCAGCGTTCTTTGGCTGAAATGACTGCATAAATCACGTCGTCATATGAACGTATCGTTATTGTTCAACTGAACACAATGAACCGTTCTTCGAGCTGCTTCTTAGATCTGCGGTGCGTCGTGCGGTCCGATCTGGTTCTGCTGCTCCACCTCCGGGGCATCCATCCAGATTTCCTTTTGGGTTCGGAAAATATTTACATTTTCCCTGTTCGCGATGTTTTCCATTCCTGTGATCACTTGTTCCGCAGTGAAATTCAGGTTCTGGGATTTCGGATTATTCATCATCCGCTGGACCTTCTTGTCGATGGCGCTCCACTGAACAGGCTCATTCATCTTGTCAATCCAGTTCATGACAGGTTCCCCGTCACTTCCGAAGATCACCTCATTGTGGATCTTATACTCGGCCATCACGGTCTTCGCCTGATTAATCAGACCTGCCTTTTCCTCTTCCGGCGCCACTTTCAGCTGCTCGGCAATATTCCGTGCCTCATGCTGCAGATCCTTCATGCGGCCGCCGCGGGTATTCTTCTCCACGATCTCAAGGCCTTCCTTGGAGTAGTGGCCATCGAGCCTCATCTCCAAGCTGCTTTTTTTATTCAACTCACGGGTTATTCCCTGGATGCGCTTCTTGTTCTCTATGACTTTTTTAGACAGTTCGCCGCCATGGCCTCTAAAGACCAGCGATTTGACACCTGGCACCAACTTAAGCGTGTTATGGAAAGCTGGTTCACCGGCAAGCTTCTTGGTCTGGCTCTTCAGCGTGCCGGTCGTGGGGATCTTCTTCTCCAGAGAATGGACATTGTTCCTCTCGGCCCGGACAAGATTCCTGAGCACGAGGATCTCCGCGGCTTCTTTGGTAACGGAATCGCGTTTTTTCGCCTCGGCTTGCTTTTTCAGTTCCTCGATACGCTCTTTCGCAGTGGGCATAAAGTAGGCGATGCCCGGATCCGAGTTATCGAGCTCTCCAGCCGGTTTTTTGCACAGATGGGCCTTGAACAGATCCTCGACCCGGCCGCCATGTCCATGGGTAAGACACGGAACGAGCTTATCAACAAACAGGATTGCCTTCACCGAATCGCTCGTGATCTGCTGACTGAACGCCTTATATTCAGGGCTTTGGTTCAGCTCCTTTACGGCTAAATCGATATCGTTTTTGCTGATGGGCTTATTTAAACTGGAATCATCATGACGCTTAGCTTCTGTCAGCATGCGGACTGCCAGGATCTTATCTGTCAGTTCCTTCAGCTGTTCCACAGAATCGACATGGAATTTCGTTCCATGACTCTTTTTCTGTTCCTGGTCGATCTTCTGCGCCTGTGCTCTGAAGTCCTCCAGCCATTCTTTAGCGGGCTTCTGTCGTGCATCCTCAACCTCGCTCAGGGAAGGCGCATCGTCATAGTAAATGACCTCAAAACCGTCGTACAGCTCGCTGGAATCGTCGGTCACCTCCGACTCCACGTACAGGGGTTCCTCGCCGTTGATGTTCACACCGATCAGATCGCTCTCTTCCGGCACGATCTCTTCTTCCTCTGTATGGATCTCGGACTGATTATCCTCGATTTCAGATTCCTTCTTCTCGGATCCTTCCTTTTCAGGCTCAGTCTGTTCCTTTTCAGTCTCACCGAGTTCCTGAGACCGTTCGTAGACCTTGCCAAAGAAAGCAGCCGGATCCTGGATCGCTTCAGCGAGCGCCTTGGCATCCATTTCGGCAAGAAGCGCTTGTGCTGCGGGATTCTTTGCGAACTCATCGGCATCGGCTCTCAGCTGCGCTTCATCGACAAGCTGCTCGCCCATGCCGGATTCACTGTTGACATAGGCTGCCATGACCTGAGGAACGACATCTTTCAGGGTCGATTCATCCAATTCCGTTTCGGCGATGATACCTTTTGCCTCGGCAAGATACTGATCGTAGGTGATGCCTCCCTCCGGGACAGCGCTCTCCTCGACCTGCTCTTCGGGAACAACTTCGTTCTGCTGTTCTTCGATCTTTTGCTCTTCAGGCTTAACTTCGGTCTGCTGTTCTTCGATCTGCTGCTCCTCAGGCTTGACTTCGTTTTCCTCTTCGGGCGCGGTCTCAGACTCATTCAGTTCATGCTCAGCCTCATAAGCCTGCAGTTTTACAAGGAATTCACCGGGATTCTTGACAGCCGTTACCATGTCCTCTTCATCCATCTTTGCTCTCAAAGCGCCAAATGCTTCGGTGTCAAAGAGGGCGCGTGCCTGCTCCGTCAGCTGATCCATGTCCGCGATCTCGTCAGCATGGCCGTTTTCGATCTGCAAGTAGGTCGCCAGGGCGAGGGACATCTGCGCTGCAAGAGATTCTTCGTTGTAATCTCCCACCTGTGTATTCATGTAGACCTGCTGCAGCTGGGCATATGTCGGGATCTCATTCTGGGTCTCGGACTGGTTTTCAGGCGCCTCTTCTTCAACATTTTCCGTCTCGTTTCCGGGCGCCGGCTGAGGCTCTTGCTGCCCGTTCAGCGCCTGCATCACGGCGCGGCGCTCTTCCAGGTTCTGGAGGAATCCATCGATGTCCCGCACCGCATCTGTGATCTGCTCATCGGTCATATTGTCGAGGAGGCTGCGGAACGCCGGATCCTCTTCCAGCGCGCCGATCTCGCGTCTCGTCTGGTTGAGGGGTACATGGCGCGCGCCGTCTTCGCCGTTAATGGTATGTGAATAGAATACAACGAACTGACCGAAAATCATCCTGCGGTCTTCGGACGTATACTCATCGTTCAGAAGGGAGTTCCTAAAATCCGTCGCATTCTGATTGTAGGTTTCGTTTCTATATTCTTCTTCGTCGTCCTGTCCGGCTTCCTGCTGCTCGTTCTGCTCCTGCGCTTCCTCCGGCTGCTGCTCGCTCTGCTCCTGTCCGGCCTCCGGCTGTTCCTGCTGCTCCTGCAGCGCAGCGCGGCGCTCTTCCAGCGTTCTGAGGAAACCGGCAAGATCGCCTGCGGCAGCTTTGATCTCATCAAGGCTCATGTTGTCCACGAGTTCGCGGAATGCCGGGTCCTCTGACAGTGCGGCAATCTCATTCTGTGACTGATGGATGGGAGCCCGGCGATTCCCATCTTCGTCGCCGACCGTGTGGGTATAGAAGGTAACGAGCTGCGCAAAGACATTAGTCGCGTCGAAATCGTTGCTGTCGGTCGTGTTTTGGATCGCGCCCCGGTATTCATTGACCAGCTGATTGTAGGTATCGCTAACATATACCTCTTCTTCGGTCTCTTCCGTCTGCTGCTGAGTCTCGTCCTGATGATTCTCTTCCTGGGTCTGCTGCTGAGCCTCGTCCTGATGATTCTCTTCCTGGGTCTGCTCCGGCTCAGCCTCGGGTTCGGGCTCAGGAATGAAAGAAAGATCCATGCCCAGCTCAAAATAACTGTCAATATTTTTGATATCCTGATCGAGCGTGGCGGCCGCCTCGGCGCCGCTGTCTGCCATTACATTTTTGAGATAATCGTAAACGGTGCCGCCTTCGGGCAGCTCGATGTTCAGAATGGCCTGCAGCTGGCCTGCTTTTTCCAGCGCCTGGCGGACCGGGTTCTCAAAGACCTCGGGGGGCTGGGCCGAGAGCATATCCATCGCTTCCACCCATTCTCTGATCTGGGAAGCGTAGGGCTCGGGCATCGTCTGGGCTACGGTTTGAATTGTACCGGACAGGCGTTCTATGCTTGTATAGATCTGGTCACGCTGTGCCAGTTCCTCTTCTGTCTGCATTCCGTGGTATTTCTGCCTTAATTCTTCAAAAGTCATGGGATTTCTCCTCTCAATATCTTGATGCTATGGTAGCATCATAAACCATCCAAAATCATTTTTCAACAGATTTTCAGGAATGGCATAGAAGTGGCATAATTGTCAGCTCACCAGGTCTTTTGCCGATCAGATCTTTCGGACACACAAAAAAGAGGCGGGGGTTTTGTCTCTGATATAAAATGAGACAATTGCCTCCAACCTCTCCTATCGGCTGTTATGCCATTTTTTGATGCGGGTCTTCATCCATAAGTCCTATCCCTTCGGCTTCTCTCCCGGAACGCCTAATGTATCGGCGGCCTCACTGGCAGCTGCATATGAAAAGCCTTCATCCAAAAGGGCCTGGACCAGTTCCGAATACTCATAACCATATTCGCTATAGAGGATCGAAGCGCGGAGGATACACAGATCATCATCCGAGAACCCGCTCTTCTGCCTTGTCCCGTACCAAGCCTGGTCGCTCGCATATCCATTGCCTAAGAGCGCGTTATATATGTCACTTGGGTTGGCCCCGCCGGCGGCAAGATCTGCTGCCGCTTCCAGGACCTCATCCCACCAGATGCCGTCTCCGGACATGGTGTCCAGGATGTTGATAATGACAGCCTTGTCGTATCCTTGGGTGGCGTAGAGGTAGTTATCGAGGTCAGCGGGACTGGTGATCGTTCCGAGCACATACTGATAGGCATCCTTGAGGGGCCAGTTGACACCGCAATTCGCCACACCATAGGAGGCTTGAGAAGTCGTGAAGCCTTTGCTCACGAGATCGCTAATGCAATCCGCAATGGTCGGCCCATAGTAGTAGTCGAAAGCGGTCGAATAGGCGGCCTGGGCCATTTCCAGCGCCTCGGCCTTCCAGTCATCCTCGGTGAACTGCTCGATGGCAGCCGTGACATCGCCGGATTCGAAGCCTTCGCTATAGATTGCATTTCCCAGTGTCAAAGCGCTATAAGCGTCCTTGCTGATCAGATAGGCGGCCCGCTTCTTGGCCTGATCGGTCCAGTTGGCACCGCAGTTGTCGATCGCATATTGAGCTTCTGTGGGAGTGAAGCCGGCATAGTCAGTCAGTTCATCCTTCAGTAAAGGCTTGCTTAAAGCACCTAATCCCAGGATATTCTTCGCCCGGATGACGGCTTGTTCCTTATAATCCGCTTTGGTCTGTTCCAGCGCAAAGACCGTGTCGGCATGATCGAAGCCTTCAACGTTGTCGAGAAGATTGACCATCTCCTGGTACGAATAACCGGTCCCATCGCTTAGGTACAAGAGGGCCTTCTCATAGGCAGCCTTCCGGCCTGCGGTCCAGGCGGAGCCGGAACTCTCGGAGGAGGACTCAGATGAGCTCTCAGGGGAAGATTCTGAGGAACTCTCAGTAGAGGATTCAGAAGAGCTCTTGGAAGACGATTCCGAGGAGATCTCTTTGGATTCTTCGTTTGAAGAGTTCTTGGGCGCTGAAGACTCGGCGGAAGAATCCGACTTCTGGCTGGAATCATTCTTGCTATCACTTCTCTCCCCCTGAACAATGCCGTTTCCCTTGCCTTCCGGGCGGCTGTTGCCGGGGCCATCCTCAGAGCTTTCGTGTCCTTGCGAATTAACGCCGGCACTCGTCACTGTGCTCGATGATTCCAGCGCGCCGGTGTCTGTGCTCTCCGTGTCAGAGCTTTGATTCCCCGGATCCTTGGGGAAAGAAGCGCAGCTGCTGCAAGAACTTAAAACAAATGTCAGCGACAGGCAGACTATAACGAGGAGTTGTTTCATGATCGATCCCTCCGGATAGTAATGTCAGTATCACAACATGCGGATACATGACTATCGTATCATCAGCGCAGTCCTATGCCAAGGACCCAAAGGCACCATTTTACAAGGGGAACGCGAGGTGTTTGCACAGGGGACGATTCTTTGTGTTCGCAGGCGAACACAAAGAACCGTCCCCTGTGTTCTCCTTCGATCTTCATTCCGGATCAACCTCTATCCGCGCCACATTTTTAACATTGCGTTTGGCATTGCTGTCCCCAAACACAACCAGCGCCACGGTGCCGTCATCCTCGCTGATGAGATAAACCTTGTCCTTCTCCAGCAGCTCCTCACCGGAAATTTCGGCTGAAAATTCATCCTGGGCGGTAACTTTCAAAACCGCTACTTCAGCCGGGTCGATTCCAACCGAAGAAAGCACATCCGCAAGAAGGCTTCCCTTCGCGTCAACTGCGCGAGCCTCCCCTTTTCCGTTAACCAGCTCCCCCTTCACCGGGATGCGGGCAATATCCGACCCGTCGATCTTCTGCTTTTGATCCTGCCGGATTATTTCGACTTGCCCCTGCTTCACCATTTTGCCGCTCGAAAGGTGCAGGACGGCCAGCAGCGCCACCATCGCAGCTAAGAAAAAAACGACAAGAAGAATTATTCTTTTCTGTTTCATGGCTGATAATCCTCTTATGGTTGATAATCCTTTCGTCCTATGCCTGATATTCCTTGCGTCCTATGGCTGATATTCCTTTTTCCTCTGAATTTGCCCAATGGCCGCCAGATGTTCACAGGCCTTTCCGGCTGCCAGGCCGCTGATGGCCCCTGAAAAAAGACTGACGGCTATATAAAGGGCCAAAACAATGCCTCGAAGCCGAAAAACAATGATGTTGGCCGTAAGCGCCGCTGCCGCTGCGGCCAGCATGTTGGCGAGGCAGCAGGCGGTCTGTTTTTCCAGCCGGTATTTTCTGCCAGCCCACAGCACGATATCCACCACAAGTCCCGGGACCACATAACCGATGGGCGCCAGAATGCCCATGCTCCCGGCCACGCCGAAGAGAATGGCCAGAAAGCTCTGCACCAGCCCCATCAGCGCGCCGCAGCCAAACTGCGGGACTGTGCAGGCGCCGATCACCAGAAACAGCAGCGAAAAGCTGGTTCCGATCCCTCCCGGGATATGGAGCGCGCCTGTGATCAGGTTGGCGGCGGGAGCGATCAGCTTTTTGGCAAAAAGCCCCAGATCGCAGCAGATCGCCCAGAACAGGAGCTTGCGCAGTCTCTCGTGTTTCAATGATGCCTCCTTCTCTATACTTTACTGATTTCCACCAAATTGGTATGCTGCGGATTTCCCTTGGCGATGGGCGTTGGATAGGCGGTAGAGGTCAGCACATTGATGCTGCCGCGCACGTCCGTGCCCTGCCCATCCGGCGTAAACCATCCGCCCTGGGAGATCGCCGCCACGCCCGGACGGATCCGCCGGGTCACCACCGCCGGAATCCGAATGCGGCCCCGGTCGTTAAAGACCTCGGTCATCTCACCGTCCCGGATTCCCCGCGCCGCCGCATCGTCCGGATGAATCCAAACGCCCGGCTTCTCCACTTCGTCCTGCCATTCATTGTTGTCATGGATGGAATGGGCGCGGCGGCGGGTGTGCCAGCCGATCAGCTGCAGTGGAAATTTCTCCCGCAAAGGATCCTCCGGTCCCTCCGGACAGGGCATATACCGGGGAATCGCCGCCATATCCGGCTGATGAAGATCATACAGACGTTTGGAAAAGATCTCGATCTTTCCGGAAGGGGTCGGGAAAGGATGATTCGCCGGATCCTTGATCTCCTGCTCAAAGCCCACGGCCTTGACCTGGTCTTTGAACTGCCAGCCTCCCTCCCGGCTGAAGGTCTCGTAGTCCGGCAGCTCCGGTTCTTTTTCACGGATAAAGGCATAGTTTGCCTTCAGCCAGTCGCCGACCTCAGGCTTTCCTTCGATAAATTCATCGTACAGGCCCATTTTTTCGGCCACTTCCTTCAGCCAGTCCCACTCGAACCGGCAGCCGAACAGGGGCCGGATGACCCGGTTGTGCTTCAGATAATAATTGCTGCCCGCCCAGGGATTGATCATATTCTCCCCCTCAAAGACAGAGGTCGCCGGAAGCACAAGATCCGCGTACCGGGCGCTTGGGGTCATGAAAACATCGGAGCAGACGATCATCTCGCATTTCTGATCGTCCTTCAGAATACGGATCGTATCATTAATATTGCTGTGCTGGTTGATCAGGATGTCGCTGGCCATGCAGAAAAGCATTTTAATATTGCTGTCCAGTCTTTCGACCCCTTTGATCCCGTCCTTCAGCGGCTCAAGCTCGGTGCCGTGCTCGATAGCCTTTGTCCACAGAAAGGTGGGGATCTTCCCGGGATAAGGATTCGGCGTCCGGTTCAGATAGTTCGCCATCGGCATATGCTCGTTGATCATGCTCCCGTTGGCGCCGTTGCTTCCCCCGCTGACGCCTACATTGCCGGTCAGGCAGGCCAGCATCATCAGGGCGCGGGCGGACTGCTCGCCGTTTCCGTGCCGCTGGGCGCCAAAACCGGCTTCAATGCAGGCGGGCTTGGTGGTCGCGTATTCCCTGGCCAGGGCCCGGATCCGGTGCGCCTCGATCCCGGTAATCGCCTCGGCCCACTCCGGCGTTTTCCGAACGCCGTCCTTGACGCCAAAAAGATAGCTGTGATAGCTCTCTCCGGCGGGCACGCCCTCCGGCATATGGTCCTCGTCGAAGCCGATGCAGTAGGTGTCGATAAAATGCTGATCCTGCAGGCCCTCTTCAAAGATCACATAGGCCATGGCATCCGCCAGCGCCGCATCGGTGGAGGGTCTGAGGGCAAACCAGTCGTCCGCATAGGTGACCCCGGTCTGGCTGAGCCGGGGATCCACCGCGACGATCTTCACCCCCTTCTGCTTCAGCTGGGACAGGTAATAGTTGCGTTCGGGACCGAAGATGGTCTCCGCCGTATTTGCGGCCCAGAGGATCATCAGCTTGGCGTCCAGCTGGGTGGAAGCGCTGCTTCCGCCGTTCGGCGTTCCGTACACATAGTCGGAGATATAGGTCACACAGGCGGAGCTGTAGGAATTGTAGGCGTTCAGATAGCCGCCGTCCAGCGCCAGCAGCCGGTTCATCAAAGTGCCCGGCCGCATAATTCCGCACACGCCGGTTCCGTAAAGCACAAAGCGGCTGCCCGGGCCGTACTCCCGCCCAGTCCGCTGGATATTATCCGCAATCAAGGAGACGGCCTCTTCCCAGCTGATCCGCTCGAATTGTCCGCTTCCCCGCTCGCCGAGTCTGCGCATGGGATAGCGCAGGCGATCCGGGTTCAGATACGTCTTCCGGTAGCCGCGGCCCCGGACACAGGCCCTGATCTGCGGCGCATGGGAAGGATTGCAGTCGGATTCGATCTGCACCACGCAGTTTTCCTGCACATGAGGCCGGATCACACATATTCCGCCGCAGTTGTTCAGTCCTCCGCTGGCGATGATATGCTCCTCTTCATCCGGTATCGGATCCTTCAACGCAAAACCCGCGCCGCCCAGATCCTCTTCGCTGATTTCGTGAAAGCTGAGCTCTCTAAGGGCATCCCGGAAAAGCGCCGGGATATCCGGATAAACGTCAGGATAATCCGCCAGGCTTTGGCTGAGGGCCTTCAGCCCTTCCAGAAGATAGTTGTCCAGAAAGTCCCGCGCGGCAACGGCGCGCGCCGACCGATCAGCGCTTTCCGCGCCCAGCAGATATTCCAGGAAGCGCAGCTGCTCGCCCAGATAGTCGGGGGGATTGCCTTCCATCCACTGCGGCGCATAGCCCCACCGATGGTAGAACCGGATAATCTCCAGGCTGGTCCGGTTAAGCAGCGCTTTTTCCCCCAGATAGACGGAAGCCCACAGAGGCGGCGTGAAGTTTGCGTCGGTTCCCCGGAAGCAGAAGTCGTACATCAGCTCCCATTCCCGTGGGGTGTGGGCGTTAAATCCGGGAAAAGATGCGCAGATAGCCATGGCTTTCTCCCGGCTCTCCAGAAAATCAGCCAGGCGGCCGATGCATGCCTGCCATTGATTTCGATTTGTCATTTCAGCAGCCTCCTGATAGCTCGTCTAAGATTTCTGCCATGCCGCTGATATCGCCGATCAGCACGGCGCAGCATTTACTGTTTTTTAGTCAGAATCAGCAGATTGGGATGTGTCTTCTCCGGGGAGGGCAAAATCGGCAGCGCATTGGTATAGCGCCGCTTCTCCTCGTCGGAGATGGCATCCAGATCCCTCAGCTGCAGGCAATGGGTCAGGCAGGCTTCCACGCAAAGGGGCTCCTTGCCTTCCTTTCTCCTGTCCAAACAGGCATCGCATTTCATGGAGCGGCCTGTTTTATGACTCAGCTTCGGCGCGCCATAGGGACATATCCAGGTGCAGGTTCCGCAGCCGATGCACTTTAAGGGATCGACGGCAACGGTTCCGTCGTCCTGATGATGCATGGCGCCGGTGGGACAGTGGGCTATGCAGGGCGCATCCTGACAATGGTTGCAGCTTCCGGAATAATGCATCACCCTCAGGCTGCCCTGCTCATCGGTATATTCCAGCGTCGCGGCTTTCCGGAAAAACAGTCCCATTTCCAGATCGTGCCCATCTTTGCAGGCCATCTGGCAGGCATTGCAGCCGATGCAGCGGGTCTGATCGTACACGAAACCATAGGTTGCCACAGATCGCATCCTCCTTTTGAAATTCAGGTTATGAAATCAAACGACTATTATCAGAACGGCTTCAGATTCATGTCCGCGCTGCAGCTGACAAAGAATTCGGCTAAAAGATCGATGCAGTCCTGCACATCCTTCAATGAGCCAACCTCGCACGGATTGTGCATATAGCGCAGGGGGATCGATACCAGGGCAAAGGGCACGCCGATGCCGGTAAAATGCATGGTATCGCCGTCGGTGCCGGTGCGCCCGTTGGCCGCTTCGGTCTGGATCGCCATGCCAAGCTTCCCGGCGCATTCCCGCAGCCGGGCATTCAGTTTTTTATGAATGGAAGGATTGTTGCAGATAACCGGGCCTTTGCCCACACAGATATCACCGGTAATGGCCTCGCTGATGCCGCAGTTGTCGGAGGTATAGGTCACATCCACCGCGATGGCAATGTTCGGTTTAACGCGGGACGCGGTAAAGTAAGCGCCGTTTCCGGTTGTCTCCTCCCCGGTGGTGGCCACAGCATAGCAGCCCACCAAAGCGCCCTTTCTCTTCGCCTCGGCCAGCGCCTCCATCACAATATAGGCGCCAAGCCTGTCATCCAGCGCCCTTCCGGTGATGCAGTCATTCAGCATCTCCCTTACGTCGGTATCGAAAGTCACGGTGTCCCCCAGTTCCACGTATTTGAGGGCATCTTCCTTGTCTTTAGCGCCGATATCAATCCGAAGGTCGGAAGCCTTCAGTTCTTTATTCTCGGAGATCGCGCGGGAATTGGCGACAGCGCCGTAGATAACGCCGTTTTTGGTATAAATCCGCACTTTATGTCCGGGGTAGGTGCCGGTGTATATTCCGCCGATCCTGGTCACCATCAGCGTGCCGTCGCTGCCCACCGCCGTAACCATCAGACCGATCTCGTCCGCATGGCCGGCCAGCAGCACCTTAAAGGAAGCCGACGGATTAACGGCTGCGGTCACATTCCCCAGCTCATCCACCGTCACCTGATCCGCCTTATCCTGCATATAGTCATAAATCTTTTTCTCCAGCTCCGCTTCATTGCCGGATACGGAGCCTGTGGACAACAGTTCAAACAAAAATTCTCTATTCATGGTTTCCTCCAATCTTTCTATCGATTATACCGACGAACCGCTGTGATGTCAAACCATGCCGGAGGGAGGCTTGACACAAAACAAATTAAATTATATAATTCTGTTAATTATCTGGCAGGGGATGATCTCCCCTTCTATTATATTCCACAAGGAGGCTTTCTATGGGACTTCTGGATGGTAAGGTATTCGCGCAGCTGTATTCGCTGATATCCACAAACAATTCGACCGAAAACGTGCTGCCCGCGCTGGAGGCTTTATCCGAAATCGGGTACGACGGCGTCGAGCTGATGGGCGCAAATACCTGCAATATGAGCGTTGAGGCTTTTCGCCATCATCTGGACGAGCTGCATCTGATCCCGATCTCTTCCCACAATCTGACCACCGAGCCGGATTTTGAATTTGCGCAGGCCATGGGCATTCACTATGGCGATATCCGGGCGGAGCTTCCCGACAGCCGAATGGACACCATCCTGCGGGTGTGCGAAAAAATGAATGAAGATGGCCGGATCCGTCAGAAATACGGCATTCATGCCGTGTACCACAATCATTCTCAGGAATTTCGCAAAATCGAGGGCCGGGACGATCTCTACGTGTACGATGTGATGATTCAGAACACGGATCCTTCTCTGGTGGGCTTCGAGTTTGACGTGGGCTGGGGCGCTTTTTCCGGCGCGTCTCCCATCGATTTTATCCGCAAATATCCGGGCCGCTTCCCGCTGATTCATGTGAAAGAGGTGCTTAGGCGCGCTATTTCCGATGCGGAGCTGGAGCATTTTCCTGCGGACGTCCTGAAGATGGGACCTCCCATCAAGCCGAGAAATCCCAAGGCTGCCACCCAGGGCCATCTGAAATACATCACCTATTTTACAGAGGAGCAGGCCCGCATCCTGTACAACCGCAGGAGCTGGAACGGCAAGCTGGGGACAGGCATTATCGACTGGGAGGAGCTGGCCAAAGAATGCATCGCCCAAGGCACGGTCGGCTTTATCAACGAGCGCGAGCATTACGGCTATTCGCCGGACGATAACGAGATTGTCTGCGCGAAGGACGATTACGCGTATTTAAGAAGCTTGTAAAAACACAGGTCAACTCAGTCAACTCAATTCAACTCAGGTCAACACAAAGTCAGCACAGGTCAGCACAGGGGACGGTT
>JAGBND010000030.1 GCA_017634575.1 Bacillota bacterium | reverse complement strand
ATCATCCTCCAAATGATAATAATTTCTATCACTCAAACGGATAAGGGAAACAAAACCGTTGATGAGCCTGCTGCAGGCCGTTCCGAAGCACCAAAGCTGTGCTGCCAGCAGCATGTCGGATACAGATCGGCGGAATCTGCTTTGAAGATCCCGGCCGGCAGAGGGCAGTTACCACATGCTGCCATCCCGGCGCCATAAAGGCCCTCGGTTATCTTAGCGCAAACCTTTCATTCAACCTGCCGGTTCTTCCCGGCACTTTGTTCCTGTTCTTTTCCTCAACTGATCCTCCCTGTTCCCACCGGCTTCCGAAATTATTTTGGGCATTGTCCTCATACACGGACAACTCCTCTGTTACATTTACAGTACGTTCGGAGGCGGCATTTTCTCTAAAATGCAACATCTGCAATTTGCTCACTGGAACTGTCACCCGATTCTTCGGAATATAGGAGAAATCTTTTGATTATCCTTGAAAAACTGCTTGACATCTTCCATATGTTGCACTATTATAAAAATGCAAGTTGCATTTCATGTGACCCATTATAATCACATGTTTCACATCTGTCAAGTGCAACATGATCAAGATGCAAAGGAGGTCATCCAATGACATTCGGAGAAAAGGTCCGCGCTGCAAGAAAGGAGCGGGGATTATCCCAGAAGGAACTCGCTGCAAGAACAGGCATCGCCGTCCGGACGATCATAAACTATGAGAGTGGTTCCCGTATGCCGAAAAGCAAGGACAGCTACGTGCGGCTTGCCGAGGTACTGGACATCGATCTTTCCTCTCTTATGGATGAAAATGCGGAATTCACCATCCAGGCTTCCGAAAAGTACGGTAGCCGCGGCAGACGTCAGGCGGAAAAGCTGGTAAAGGATGTCGAAGCGCTGTACGCCGGCGGCGAACTGGAAGAACGTGACATGGATGCCATGATGCGGGCTCTCCAGGATGCTTACTGGAGGGCAAAGGAGATCAACCGCAAGTTCGTCCCGAAAAAGTACAGGGAAGAAGAGGAATGACCGATACAATATGGAGCCACCCTCCCGAAAGGAGTGGTGTTTTATGAAGAATCCGGCCGCTAATCTGATCCCTTCAAAGCTGATCAGCAGATACGGTACCCGTGATCCGTTCCGGATCTGCCGTGAAAAAGGCATCGAAGTCATGTTCCGGGATGACTTCATCGGGCAGAAAGGCGCATTCTCTCTCATGCTGAATGTTCCCTTCATCTTCATCAACAACAATCTTTCCGATGAGATGAAACGGATCGTCTGCGCCCACGAGCTAGGTCATGCCATGCTGCACAGGAAACTCTGCCGGAAAAGGAAGAATCAGACCATCTATGAATATGAGATCTTCGATATCCGCAACAGCACGGAATATGAAGCGAATATCTTTGCCGCCAATCTCCTGATTGACGAAAAAGAGATGAACGAATACATGTCCTATGGCTATGACATCGTACAGACAGCCAGGGCCATGAATCTCAATGTAAATCTTCTGCTGATCAAGCTGCATGAAATGAAAGACGACAAAGCGCTGCTTTACAATCTTCCGGATCTTCCGAAACGGAATTTTCTCGGAACTATCGGGGATAATGCAGGAGAGTTTTGATTATACAGACATAAGTGCAAATTCCAATCCTGCAGGCACTTAGAAGAAACCAATTGTTTTATACGGGCAGGCTGATATGTCTGCCTTATATTTCACTCACGCAGACGAACGAATGTTCTTTTCGGCCATAGGAGGTGATTCACATGCAGACTGCAGACACACAATGCGAAGCTTCTTTGAAGGCATGTGGCCCATCCAAATGTCCAGCTGACAGAGAACAGAATTTTTTCTTTCCCCGGAATCAGGATTGTTTTTTAGCAATCGACCAAAAGTCATTTTACGCCTCGATCGAATGTGTAGCCAGGCACGTGGATCCTCTGAAGGCAAACCTCCTGGTGGCAGACCCGACCAGATCGGATCAAACGATCTGTCTGGCCGTCAGCCCGGCTCTGAAGGCCATCGGGGTTCCATCACGGCCAAGGCTGTTTGAAGCTAAGCAGGCGATCAAGCAATACGAGCGGGCCCACCATACCAGAATTCTCTATTACATCGCGACACCGCGCATGGCGGAGTATGAACGGGTTTCCGCCCTGATCTACTCCATCTACCTGCGCTACGCTGCGGCAGAGGACATCCACGTATACAGTGTGGATGAAGTATTTGTCTATGCGACACCATATCTGCACCTGTACGAAGCAGAAGCAGAAAGAACAGGGCAGCATCCGGCTCACATCATGGCAATGGCTATGATCAGGGATGTCCTGAAGACAACCGGCATCACAGCTACGGTCGGGATCGGGACAAACCTGTATCTCGCCAAGGTCGCAATGGATATCGTGGCCAAAAAAGCTCCGCCGGACAAAGACGGCGTCCGCATTGCGGAACTGAATGAGAGCTCCTACTGTTTCCGCCTCTGGAACCACCGGCCGCTCACGGATTTCTGGCAGATCGGCCCGGGTAAAGCGAACCGTCTGCAGAAAAACTACATGTTTACCATGGGTGAAGTCGCACAGAGATCCGTCCACAATGAAGAATGGTTTTATAAAGAGTTCGGTATCGACGGAGAGATCCTGATCGACCACGCCTGGGGCATTGAACCGGTACGGATGCAGGATATCAAGAGCTTTAAGCCATCTAGGAACAGCCTGTCCAACGGGCAGGTGTTGCCAAGACCCTATAAGTTTGCAGAAGCCCGCATTGTTTTTCTGGAAATGATCGATGTGCTCTGCGCCGACATGTACCGGAAGAACCTGGTCTCCCGCGTCTTCACCTGGTGGGTCAGTTTTGACTGGAAAAGCCTGGAAGAATGTCCGAATTACGACGGTCCGCTGTCAATTGACTTCTACGGCCGGCTGCATCCGAAGCATACAAACGGAACCGTCCGCTTTACCAACGCCACCAGTTCCTATGCAGCCGTATCGCAGGCGATGGCGGAAGCTTTTGACAAAAAAGTCGATCACCGGCTCCTGATCCGCAGAATTGGGGTTAATGCTGACAAGACATCCACGGATAACGGCGTATTTCAGCTTGATCTGTTTACGGACTATGATGCACTGGAGCGTGAAAAGGCCATACAGGGAGCGATGCTGGAAATTCGGCAGCGATATGGAAAAAACGCCGTCGTGAAAGGAATCAACATGCTGGAAGGGGCGACCACGACGGTGTAAGTGGT
>JAGBND010000029.1 GCA_017634575.1 Bacillota bacterium | reverse complement strand
TGACAAAAATAACGATTGATATCGGATCCACTCCGATTTCAACCTCGATCCAATATCTTCGATTTACTCAGACAATCAGATTCGTACGTTTTTCAATGTCATTCAATTTTGCGGAGGCTCTTAAGATATCCACATTTTTCACAGGTTTCTCGCGAGCACTTGATATACTATACCACTACTCTCTTATAATGTCAACAACTATTTTTAAAAATTTCTAATTTTTTCTCATCGCCCGTTTTTCGGTTCGAGAGCCAGCCTTTCCTTGACCAGATTCAGAGCCCTTTCTTCCAGGGTTTCTTCAGGATGATACGCAAGAAAACACGTATCCTGTTCTCTTCGCCACCAGGTCAGCTGCCGCTTCGCGAAATGACGGGTATCTCTTTTCAATATATATACCGCCTCTTCCAAAGAGCATTCCCCATTTAAATATGACAGAATCTCCTTATACCCCAAACCCTTCATGGACACCATGCCTTTATCCGCGCCCATTTCCTTCAGCCGCTTAACCTCTTCTACCAGCCCGTCTTCCAGCATCAGATCCACGCGCTTTTCGATCCGTTCATACAGCTCTTCTCGCGGCCGGTCCAGAACCAGATAGCACAGCGCATACGGGCTTTCTTTTTCCTTTAACCGGTCATTGTTCAGGCTGATCGGCTCCTGGTTTTGTCTAAAATATTCCAAGGCTCTGATCACACGTTTCCGGTTGTTCGGATGAATCCGCTCGGCGCTTAAAGGATCCGCCGTCTTCAGCTGTTCATACAGATCTTCAGAGCTCATGCGTTCCAGCTCCGATCTGATCTCGCTATTCGATTCTTCAGGAAACTCCGCGCCATAGGCCAAGGCATGAATATAATATCCCGTTCCGCCCACAAGAATAGGAAGATGTCCGTTCCGGTAGATTGTCTCAATCGCAGCAGAAGCCTCCCGGCAAAACCGCATGACGCTCCACTCTTCACCCGAAAGCGGATCACAGACATCTATTAAATAATGCGGAATTCCCTCTTTCTCCTCAGGCTGGATTTTTGCAGTTCCTATATCCATGCCTCTGTAGACCTGCATCGAATCCGCGGACACAATCTCCCCATTCAGTTTGTGGGCAAGTGCCAGAGAAAGCGCCGTTTTGCCCGAAGCCGTCGGTCCCGCCAGTATCAGAAGCGGTCTGTTCTTTGTGTCCATCTCTTCCTTTCCAAGCAGATCTCACGTTCGCAAGAACCGCTTTTCCATTTGATATTTGGTAACAGAAATAATGGTCGGTCTTCCATGGGGGCAGTTATAGGGATTTTCAGATGCGAAGAGCTGATCCAGCAGGCTTTTCGCCTCCTCAAAGCTAATCGCATCATTTCCTTTTATCGCTGCCTTGCAGGACATGGAGGCAATTTTATCAATCAGCAAATCCCGGGCCGTATCGACATGCCCTTCATAAAGCATATCTATGATTTTTGTCATATCCTCAGCAGGCAGGGCGCGCCCAAACAGAAACGGAACGCCGCGCACAATCAGCGCATCCTCTCCAAAAGCTTCTACCTTATAACCCAATCGGGTTAATACATCCTGATATTCCGGAAGAAAGGCCACCGCTTTGGGATTCACGCTCAAAACCGAAGGCTCCATAAGCTCCTGCGTGTCCATGTGTCCTTCCGCCAGCAGTTTTCTGTATCTGTCATACAAAACCCGTTCATGAGCTGCATGTTGATCCACCAGATACACGACATCTCCCTGCTCCGCAATCCAATATGTCCTGAAAACCTGACCAACCAGCCGAAGATCAGCCGGACGAACTGCATCGGAGACAACCGCTTCTTCGGGAGCCTGCTGCAGTTTTTCATCTTCAGCAATAGAAAGCTGCTGATCAGCCGCATCAGGATCGGCATCCGAATCTGTCTGGGAGCTCTTTGCTCCGTCTTCCGAAGATCTGTCAAAAGCAGAAACCTTCTTCCCGGGCCGCTCGGTTTGAGGATGCAGAAAGTCTCTCAGCGGTTCAGGCTCTTCAGCGGCCAGATGCGCCTCTTCCGGTTCCTCTTCTAATTTAAACTCGGTTTTACGCGCCGTCCAGTCAATCGGCACATCATTCGCTTTGACGGCTCCCTTCGGCGCAGGACCCGTCCATTTTTCAGGATGTTCCGGAAAGACAGTTTTCATCGCTTTTTCAGCAGGCGTCAGTTCTCTGGAAAACAGGGGATCATATTGATAGGGATCATCATATGCATTCGGTCCCGCATCCGCTGCGCTGCCAGCCTCGGGGTTAAAGGGCGCCGGCTCCGGCAATTTCTTTGGCGGCAGATAAAAATCCCCCACCCGCCGGATTAGATCCTGCTGTCTCAAGGTTTCAGAAATCACCTCAAATAAGCCAAAACGTACTTTATCCTCCTGCAGGAAACGAATCTCCATTTTGGTAGGATGGATATTGACATCCAGCGTGCCCGGATCCATAGACAAGTACAAAACGGCTACCGGGAAGTTGCCGGGGACTATATAGTCTTTATAGGCTTCATCCACTGCTTTTTCCAGAAGCGCGCTTCGGATATACCGTCCATTAATGAAAAAGTTTTCATAGGAACGGCTCGCCTTGGTCAGCTGCGGTCTGCTGATAAAGCCATCAACCTTCAGAATCTGTCCATCCGAAAGGGGAATCTCACCCTCTGCCCTGATCAGCTTGTCGACAATATCTCTCCCGTAGACAGCAAAAACATCGTTTTTAAGGTTCCCGGTTCCCGGGCTTTGAAGCGCCGCCTCATTTTTACCATTGAAATACCGAAAAGCAACTTCAGGATGGCCAAGCGCCATCTTTTGAACGAGATCGGTAATCGCAGCCGCTTCTGCAGCCGGTTTTTTCAGGAATTTCAGTCTGACAGGCGTATTATAAAACAGATTCTCCACCCGAATCGAAGTACCCACCGGGCAAGCTGTTTCTTCAAACAGCTTCTCTTCTCCGCCTTCAATCACATACCGCACGCCCGTTCCCGATGCGGCGGTTCTGGTGACCATCTCCGTCCTGGATACCGCAGCAATGCTCGCCAAAGCCTCACCGCGAAATCCCAGGCTTGTGCTGGACAAAAGATCCTCCACCTTCCGAATCTTGCTGGTGCTGTGTCTTAGAAAAGCCGCGCGCACCTCCGTGGGTTCAATGCCGCATCCATTATCCGTAATCCGGATCAAGGAAATTCCCCCATCCTGAATCTGAATGGTTACTTTCGTTGCTCCGGCATCAATGGCATTCTCTACCATCTCTTTCACAATGGAGTATGGTCTTTCAATGACCTCACCGGCAGCAATTTTATTAACGGTAGCCTGATCCAGCAAACGAATTTTTGGCATTATAAGGCTCCTTCCTCCAGCTTCTGTTTCAGATCATAAATCATCTGCATCGCTTCCAGCGGCGTCAGCCGATCCGCATCTGTTTCCTTGAGCATTTCGATCACGCTTCTCTCCTGCGCAGACACCTGGCTCTCTTCCCGGGTCTGCCGCTCACTTGCGGAAGAAAACAGGCTGGTCTGAACATCGTCCATCTCCACGCTCTGAACCGCTTCCAGGTTCATCGCTCTTTTAACAACATCGCCCTCCAGCAGTTCCGACAAAATAGAATGGGCCCTTTTCAAAACCCAATCCGGAAGTCCGGCCAGCTTCGCAACCTCGATTCCGTAGCTTTGATCTCCGCTGCCGGGTAGAATCTTATGCAAAAAGATAACACTGTCGCCGTTTTCCTTAATGGTTACGCAATAGTTTCTGACCCCGGGTATTTTCCCCTCCAGCTGCGTCAGCTCGTGATAATGGGTGGCAAAGAGCGTTTTCGCTCCGATAACCTTCGGATCGCTGATATATTCCACCACAGCCCAGGCAATAGCCAGACCGTCAAAAGTAGAGGTGCCTCTGCCGATCTCATCGAGTATCAGAAGGCTGTTCGAACTGGCATGCCTTAAGATATTGGAAACCTCGCTCATTTCCACCATAAAGGTAGACTGGCCTCTTGCCAGGTCATCCGAAGCGCCTACCCGTGTGAAAATCCTGTCTGCGATGGAAATCACCGCTTCATCAGCCGGTACGAAGGAACCAATCTGCGCCAGCAGAACAATAGCCGCCACCTGACGCATATAAGTGGATTTACCGGCCATGTTGGGGCCTGTGATAATCTGCATCCGCTGATCCTTGACATTCATAAAGGTATCATTGGCAATAAAGCTGTTTTCCGGAAGCATCTTCTCCACCACCGGATGTCTGCCCTCCCGGATGCGGATCTCTCCGCCGGGCGGAAGAATCTGAGGTTTCACATATCCGTTGCGGTACGCCGTATCAGCCAGTGAACGAATCGCATCCAGGTCGGCAACGGCATCCGCGCTTTTCTGTATGCGGACCATGGCATCAAAAACGCGGCTTCTGATCTGGGTAAATAGATCATATTCCAGCGCTTCGCCCTTCTCTTTGGCGCCCAGCAGGGTATCTTCGATCTCTTTCAGCTCCTCGGTAATAAAACGCTCGCCGTTTACCAGCGTCTGTTTCCGGATAAATCGATCCGGCACCGCGGAAAGCTGCCCTTTACTGACTTCTATATAGTAACCGAAAACCCGGTTATATCCAACCTTCAGAGTCTTGATGCCGGTCGCTTCTTTTTCTTTGGATTCCAGCTCGGCCAGCCACTTTTTCCCATCGGTGGCTGCGCTTCTGAACCGGTCCACCTGCTCATTGTAACCGGTTTTGATGATTCCTCCCTCCCGAAGGGTAACCGGAGGCTCTTCCTCAATCGCGCTTTCCAGCAGTTCAAAGATGTCCTCCAGAGAATCCATCCGTTCATCGATCCCCCGGAACGCCTTGCCCTCCAGGTCTTTCAAAATCAGCTTAAGCCCCGGCAGCGCCTTCAGAGACTCCTTTAACGCAATCAAATCCCTGGCATTGGCAGAACCATAGCTGATTCTTCCCATCAAACGCTCCATGTCATAGATGCCGCCAAGCATTTCCTTCAGTTCTGCGCTCAGCATGGGATCCAGAAAGACCGCTTCCACCGCATCCAGCCTTTCATCGATTCGCTCTTTATGAATCAACGGCTGCTCCAGCCACTTTCTAAGCCTTCTTCCGCCCATAGCGGTCTGCGTATGATCCAGCACCCAAAGCAGGCTTCCTTTATAGCTCTTATCCCGCAGGGTTTCCGTCAGCTCCAGGTTGCGTCTGGTCGACATATCCAGGAGCATATAATCCTGCACCGAGTAAAGCTTCACCTGGTTAATATGCTCCAGCTGCCGCTTTTGCGTATCCGTCAGATATTCCAGCAAAGCGCCGGCGGCTGTGACGCCAAGCTCGCTGCCCTCCAGTCCCAGTCCTTCCAGATGAAGCACATGAAATTGTCTGAGGATTCTCTCTTTGCATCTGCTGTATCCAAAGTGATAAGCCTCGTATGGATCCAGGTAAATGCCGCCGCGTTCACAAATAGCGGAGAGATCTACCCGCATCATTTCAGAAATATCCTGATTAATCAGAATCTCCGATGGCTTGAATTTCGCAATTTCGTCCAGGAGCTTTTCCTCTTCGGCAAATTCGGTGACCAGAAATTCTCCCGTGGTGATATCACAGGCCGAAAGTCCGATCGCATCCTCTGTCCGGTTAACGGAAAGAATATAATTGTTGTTATCCTTCGGCAGATTCTCGTTCATGGTGGTTCCGGGGGTAACGATCCGGGTAATCTCCCGCTTGACAAGCCCTTTTGCCAGTTTCGGGTCTTCCATTTGCTCACAGATCGCCACTTTATATCCCTTTTGCACCAGCCGCTGAATGTAGGTTTCAGCAGCATGATAAGGAACGCCGCACATCGGCGCCCGTTCATTCTCGCCGCAGCTTCGGCCGGTCAGCGTCAGTTCCAGCTCTTTGGATGTAGTAATGGCATCCTCGAAAAACATCTCATAAAAATCACCAAGACGAAAGAACAGCAGGCAATCCGGAATTTCCTTTTTTACCTCCCTGTATTGCTCCATCATTGGCGTGAGCTTTGTACTCAAGCGTCTACCTCACTTTCCAGCGCTCCAATTAAATAATAAGGGGTTGTTTCCTGTACGCTGACCCGGCAGATTTTGCCGATCATTTCTTCTGGGGCTGTAAAATGCACCAGCAATCCCTGCGCGCTTCGCCCACTGAGCATAGAAGCATCATTCTTGCTCTTCTCCTCTGCCAGCACCTCCACCACAGAGTCCTGATAAGCCGCATGGTTTTCCCCCCCGATCTCCTCCAGCACCTTTAAGAGCTCCGAAAAGTTTTTCTTTGCTTCCTGCGGATCAACCTGAGGCATGGATGCCGCCGGCGTACCCACACGGGGAGAATAGATAAAGGTAAATGCCCCATCATAGCGGACCTCCCGGACCACCTTCAGGGTTTCCAGGAAATCCTCTCTGGTCTCGGTAGGAAAACCGACAATAATATCCGTGGTAATGGACACATCCGGAACCTTCGCCTTAAGCTTGCGAACAATATCCAGATATCGCTCCTGCGTATAATGACGATTCATCGCTTTCAGGAGCCTGTCTGAACCGCTCTGCAGCGGCAGATGAAACTGCGGGCAGATTTTCTTTTCTTCGGCCATCACATCAATCAGTTCGTCTGAAAGATCCTTCGGATGAGAGGTCATAAACCTCACCCGCTCGATTCCTTCAACCCTGCAAACCATTCGCAAAAGCTGGGCAAAGGTAATCGGCTCGTCCAGCCCTTTGCCGTAAGAATTCACATTCTGTCCCAGCAGCTGGATTTCCTTTACGCCGGTTTGAGCGAGCGCTTCAATCTCGGCGATAATATTTTGGGGTTTGCGGCTTCGCTCCCGTCCTCTCACATAAGGAACAATGCAATAGGTGCAGAAGTTATCGCATCCGTACATGATGTTTACCGAAGCCTTAAAAGGAAATTTACGGATGGAGGGCAAATCCTCCACGATCTCCTTCTGTTCTTTCCAGATATCGATAATCATTTTGGAGGAAGCATCCCCCCGGTTCTCGCCGGATGCAAGCATCGACTGGAGCAAAGAAGGAAAACGATAAAGGTTATAGGTCCCAAGAATCAGATCCACCTCAGGATAGGCTTTTCGAATCTTTTCGATCACAAAGTTTTCCTGCATCATACAGCCGCACAGAACGATTTTCAGATTCGGATTTTTCCGTTTCAGAGATTTCAAGGCCCCCAGGCGTCCGAAGACCTTTTGCTCCGCATTCTCACGGACGCAGCAGGTATTGTAAATCACCAGATCCGCCTCGTCCTCCGGAACCTCTTCCGATCCGATCTGATGAAGAATTCCCTTCAGCTTCTCGGAGTCCCTGGCATTCATCTGGCATCCCATGGTGGCAAGGAAGAATTTTTTCGGCATATGAAGATCGGTTTTCAATTCCTCAATAATCTTCCGTTGTCTTTCAGCCTCTTCAAAACCTTCCTGATCGTAAACAGGCCGTTTGTTGATCGTTCCGTCCATCAGTTCTTATCTCCTTGTTTCATAACCTTGGATAAAATACAATTCCCGATTCAGACCGGACAAAAACCTTCGGTCCCGGTCAAAAAGAAAGAGCTGCCCGCAGCGAATAGCTCATAAGGCAGCCCTTTACTCATATCCCGTAACAGCACAGCTTTAAACAGGATTCCTTATTCCTGATCCTGAGGCTGAGATTCATCGATGATCTGATCCTCGGTGTATTCCCCTTCCTCTACAGGGATTTCCTCATAGATAACTTCTTCGGTATATTCGCCTTCCTCAACAGGAATCTCTTCGTAGATAACTTCCTCTTCGGCAGCGGGAACATCCCTCAGTGACAGGGAAATACGTTTATTAGCTGCATCAAAGGCAATAACCTTTGCCTCAACGGTATCTCCGATTGCAAGAACCTCGGAAGGATGTTTGACAAATTTGTTGGACAGATGAGAAATGTGAACCAGCGCATCGATGCCCTTTTCCAGCTCGACAAAAGCGCCGAAATCAGCAAAGCGGACCACTTTACCGGTTACGATGTTGCCAACTGCATACTTCTCTTCTGCTCCGTTCCAGGGATTGGTCTCCGGGAACTTGGTGGTAAGGGAAATGCGGCCAGTCTCCGGGTCGAAGGACTTGACTTCGACTTCGATCTTCTGACCTTCTTTGACATAACGGTTGGGATTGCGCACTGCGCTCCAGCCCATCTCGGAAATATGCAGCATTCCATCGATTCCGCCAAGGTCAACGAAAGCGCAGTAGTTGGTAATGTTTTTAACAGTACCTTCCAGTCTTGCGCCGGGAACAAGCTTTTCAATCGTTTGCGCGCGCAGAACCTGACGCTGCTCGTTAACAACGCTGCGGCGGTCACCCATAATGCGGTTGCGTTTGCGCTGGAGACGGATAATTCTGAAATCCACATCCTGTCCAAGCAGAGTTTTCAGATCAATGCGGCGGGGATCGGAAAGAGAAGCAGGGATGAAGACACGCATGTCTTTGTACTGGACAATAATTCCATTCTCCAAAGCTTCCACCACTTTGCCGGAAAGAACAGTCTTTTCAGCCATCGCTTCTTCCAGCTCCTGGTAGGCTTTATCCTGAACCACTCTGCGGCGTGAGAGGGTTACATCGGAGTCGCCAACCTTGATGACTTTAACTTCCATGGTGTCACCGACCTTCACCTGGTCCTGCAAGGGCTCCATGGTGCCGCCAAACTCAGCTCTGGTCATAGTGCCATCACACTTGTAGCCGATGTTGAAGACGATCTCATTCTCTGTTACCTGAACGACTGTGCCCTGAACCACATAACCGGAATGCACCTCTTGCAAGCTTTCATCGAGCATTTTTTCGAAAGCATCATTTTCGCTCATTTTACGAACTACCTCCTGAATAATAGTATCCGGCGTTGAGGCTCCGGCTGTGATACCAACAGTCAAAACTTCTGATCCGAACTTAATTTCACCTAACTCCTCAGCGCTCTCAATTAAATATGTAAATTTGCACCGGGGCCGGCATAACCCGAACAGCTTACGTGTATTCGAACTCTGGCGGCTGCCGATGACAACCATCGCATCGCATTCCTCTGCCAAAATGGCAGCTTCCTGTTGGTGCTGAACCGTAGAAACACATATAGTCGGGCGCACTATTGCATTATACTCCCTTTTTTCAAAAAAAACAAGAATTTTCGAAAAAATTGTTTGATCAAATGTTGTTTGTTCTACCACCAGATACCGTTTATTTGCAGGAGGGGGATTTTGTTCCATCATTTCGAGGGATTCATAGATTAGAGGCGGATGCGCGCACCAGCCGGCGATGCCCTTCACCTCCGGGTGATCCGGGTCTCCCAGGATCAGCACCTGATCCCACTCAGCGCTCTCTTCTTTGACCAGATTGTGTATTTTTTTTACAAAGGGGCAGGTCGCATCAATGAGTTCCACATTTTTGCTATTAAGCTCCTTGTATACAGCTTCCGAAACGCCATGCGCCCTGATAATCACTTTTTCCCCCGGTCTGAAGGAAATCTCATCCTGCGCATCGCAGTTCACGGAAACGACGCCTTTATCTTCCAGCTCTTTGATGACATGCCTGTTATGGATCAGCGGCCCGTAGGTCTTGGCCGGCGCATTTTCTTTTGCTATCCTGATCGCATTCCGCACGCCAAAGCAGAATCCTGCCGTCTTAGCCAGCCGAATCTTCACGTGCGCTTCTCCCTTGCTTCATCAATAAGACGGCAAACCTGATACACCACCTCATAGAGCTTCATATCGGTAGTATCCAAAAGCACGCCATCCTCAGCCATCTTAAGGGGCGCTATCTCCCGATGGGAATCGCGGTAGTCTCTTTCTTCGATTTCCCTTTTAATGGTCTCCAGATCTCCATGAGGCTTGCCGGCTGCCTCCAGCTCTGTCAGGCGGCGCAAAGCTCTCACCTCAGAGGAAGCCGTTATAAACAGCTTCAGTGACGCATCCGGAAGCACAACTGTTCCGATATCGCGGCCATCCATAATCACATCCAGGGAAGAAGCGGTTTTGCGGATCACCTCATTGACCTTATTTCTGACAGATTCCAGAACGGCAATTTTACTGGCTCCATTTCCGGCTTCCTGGGTTCGGATATAGGCTGTCACATCCTCGCCGTTTACCAGAACATGCTGCGCATGATCCTGATAAAACAGCTCCAATTCCATATCCTGAAGCTTTTCCTCGATGGCAGATGGCGCATTCAGATCGACTCCGGTTTTGGAAAGGACATATCCGATGCTGCGATAGAGCGCGCCGCTGTCCACATAGGACAGGCCCATCAGAGAAGCCGCCGCCTTTGCCACCGAGCTTTTTCCCGCGCCTCCGGGACCATCAATCGCTACGTTAAACATGTGTTTACCTCTTTCATTCTGAACGATTCTGAAGAAAATCCGCGGCGCCCAGCCCCGCGGCATATCCTGTAGCAAAAGCGCTTTGGAGGTTGAACCCTCCCGTCAGCGCATCAATATCCAGCAGTTCACCGGCCGCAAACAGACCGGGAACGTTTTTAGCCATCATATTTCCGGGAGAAAACTGCTTCACAGCGATACCGCCGTTTGTGACAATCGCTTCTTCCAGGGGACGGGAGCCTTTAATGGGAATGACCAGGTTCTTCATGGTCCTTCCAAGGCGCATCCGTTCTTCTTTGGTGATCTGATCCGCGCGTTTTCTGGGATCCAGCCCCGACAAAGCGATCAGTTTCGGGATCAGACGATGGGGAACCAGGTCGTTCATGGCGCCTGTCAGCTCCTTCAGGTGATACTTTTCGAAGTCCCTGAGAATGCGTTTATCCAACATTTCTGCATCAAGGGCAGGTTTCAAATCCACACAGGCTTTAATCTTTGCGGTTTCAAAAGTAAGCTGATGTTTGCGAAGATAGGCCTGCACATAGCTTGATGCCGATAAAACCAGCGGCCCGCTGATTCCAAAATGGGTGAACAGCATTTCTCCAAGCTCCCGGTATATTTTTTTACCGGAGCCATCGGATACAGTGAGCACCACATTTTTTAAGGAGAGTCCCATCAGATCCCGGCACATGGGATCGTCGGATACAAGGGGAATCAGCGCCGGAAGCGGCTCGTTCACTTCGAGAGAGAACGCTTTCGCAAACCGATATCCGTCTCCAGTGGAGCCTGTGGCCGGATAAGACATGCCGCCTGTGGATAAAAGCACGCATCTGGCAAAGAGCTTTTCCCGGCCAATGTCCACCAGAAAGCCATTATCTGTTTTTTCCACATGCTGCACGGTAGTATTGCACCTGAGCTTAGCGCCGCTTTTTTTGACCATGTCAAGCAGCGCATCGATCACGTCAAAGGATCGGTCGCTTACAGGAAAAACTCTGTCTCCCCGTTCCGTTTTGAGCTTCGTTCCATGATCCTCAACCAGACCCATCAATTTAGAAGGGGGCAAAAGATGTATGGCAGTATAGAGAAAACGAGGATTGGTAATCACATGATCAATGAAGGTTTTTTCGTCGCAGTTGTTTGTCAGATTACAGCGTCCTTTTCCCGAGATGCCGATTTTGCGTCCTACCTTGGGATTCTTCTCCAGCAGCAGGACATGCAGTCCGCTCGACGCTGCCGCATAAGCCCCCATCAGGCCGGAAGCGCCGGCTCCAATAACAATCAGATCAATCATGACAAAAGCTTTCCATAATCTTCTTCATCTTCCCCCACATTCTCATATACATCATATTCTTTCCAGATCCGCTCCAGGTCAGCCAGATTTTTCTCCACCTGCTCGCTGCGGCTGATGGACAGGGAAACAATCAATGCATTGATCAGAGAAAGGGGCCCGGCAATGGAATCCACAAAGGATACGGTATTGCTCTGCGCCTTCAGCACATACTGGGCATCCGCGGCTACCGGCGACTGGTCCGAGTCGGTGATGGCGATGACACAGGCTCCCTGCGCTTTGGCATAGGCCATAGCCTTAAGCGTCCGTTTGGAATATCGGGGAAAGCTGATGCCGATTAATACATCCTGCTCCGTAATCTTCATTACCTTTTCAAAGGTTTCACTGATGCTTCCCGTTACAACGGGGCGGACATCATTAAAAAACAAATTCAGATAGTATCCCAGATATACAGCCAGGGGTTCACTGGAACGGATACCCAGAATATAGACGGTTTTGGCATCCAGAATTTTCTGGCACACCTTTTGGAAGGTTTTCAGATCCTGCATGGCCAGGGTATCTTTAATATTATCAATATCTGACCGCAGCACCGAACTGAGAATATGATCTTCCTCTACCCGGTTCATGCTTACCTCCATCCGCTGCAGCGCAGTAAGCCGCACACGGATTACCTCTTCCAGGGCCCGCTGCATTCCCGGATAACCGTCATAACCTACTTCACAGGCAAAACGAACAACGGTCGATTCTGAAACACCCACTGTTTCTCCCATTTTGGCGGCTGTCATATAGACAGCCTTTTCGTAGTGAGACAGAATAAAGTCAGCCAGTCTTTTCTGAGACTTACTCAAGGTATCATACCGTTTGCGAATGCGTCCCAGCACGTCTTCCTGATTGGTATTCATACTCGTTATTCCTCCGTTATTTCCGGATCTGACCGCACGCTTTAAGCGCCCTGACTTCTTTATCGGAAAGGACCCGGTAACTGCCCTCTTTCAAGCTGCCCAGCTCCAACGTGCCTTCCTGAATGCGTTTCAGACGCAGCACCGGATGAGAGACCGCTCTTGCCATACGTCTGATTTCGTGATTTTTACCTTCAAATATGGTGATTTCAAGACGGCTGTTTCCGCTTTTCATTCCGGCGAGGCGCACCTTTGCCGGCAGGGTTTTGGTGCCGTCCTCCAGGACAACGCCTTTCTCCAGGCGGCTGATCTCCTCACTGGTTATTTCTCCCGCAACCAGCGCCAGGTAGACCTTGGGCACCCGGGCCGAGGGATGGGTCAGCGCATAGGCCAGATCGCCGTCGTTGGTCAGCAGCAAAAGTCCGGTTGTCTGGTAATCCAGTCGTCCCACCGGATAAAGTCTGACATTCGGAATCGGAACCAGCTGCGTCACATCCGGGCGCCCGAACTGATCATGGCTGGTGGTGACATAGCCTGCGGGTTTATTCAGCAGAACCGTCATTTTTTCCTGTTCGTCTTTTACCTCGCGCCCCTTAAAGCAGACCACATCCTTTTCCGGATCGATTTTTCGGCCCAGTTCATCTGCTGTCTGGCCGTTTACGCTTACCAGACCGGCTGCGATATATTCTTCACATTTTCTTCGGGAACCGATGCCGCATCTGGCCAGGTATTTCTGCAATCGTTCTTCCATAAGTCCCCCCAATTTATCTATGCTTATTCCTCAGGAACCGGCTGTTCCTGATCTTGACCGGCCTTTTCCATTTCATCTGTTTGTGAATCATCCGGCAGACCCATTTGTTCATCACTCTCCGGCTCCGCCTGCGCCTCTTTCAGGGGATCCGCCTGGGCATCCGCTGCCGGCAGTCCGGGCAGCTCCTTGTAGGAGGACAAGCCAAACACGCGCAGAAAACTATCCGTTGTTTTCAGAAGAATCGGCCGGCCGGGCGCTTTCATGCGGCCCGCTTCCTCCACCAGTCCCATCTGAATCAGACGCGAAATCACGTTATCGCTGGCAACGCCTCTGATGTCGCTGACGGACTGTCTGGTCACAGGCTGCGAATAGACGATGATCGCCAGCGTCTCCAGCTGGGTTTCCGTCAGCTTGATCATCTGTTTGCTCTGATACAGAACAGAAATCGGATCATAGTACAAAGGTCTTGTGGTCATTTGAAAGCGATTTTCAAACCGTTCGATCTGTCTGGCCGCATTTTCCTGATCCAGCTGCCTTTTCAGCTGCAAAACCAGTTTCTCGCAGGCTTTCTCCGGGAGCGCCAGAACCTTGGAAATATCCCTCAGGCTGATGGGCTCTCCCGACGCAAACAAAAGCGCTTCCAGGGTATCTAATTCATGTCTCGGCGAACGTTTCTCCATGCTCTTGAAGTCCTTCCGGTAGTGATTGAATTTTCGTGGCAATAATATCGCCAAACAGGCTCTTCTGTGTCAGCACAATCTGGTTCATGCGCGACAATTCCAGCATTGCCATAAAAAAGGTGATGGTTTCCTCTTTTGAATGAGATTTGGAGCGCAGGGAATAAAAGCTGACCTCTTCAAAAAGCTCCAGAGACTTCTGCAGATGAGCAATTTTATCGGCAAGACTATAGCTCTCCCTTTTCACCGAAGAGAAGCCCGCCCTGATTTCATCGTAGCTTTCTTTAAGCGCCCTTCTGGCCCGTTCATACATGACAAGCAGTTCTTCCAGGGTGATGCCATCCATCAGATCTTCCGGCGGCGGAACAGGTCTTTTGCCTCTGATCGTCTGAGGCTCCCTCTCAAAGATCTGCTGATAGGTTGGATCCATCAAGCCCTTCAGCTTCTTGGCCGCCAATTTATAGCGTTTGTATTCGACCAGTCTGCGGATCAGCTCCGCTTCCTCATCCGTCTCTTCCTCGTCGGCTTTTTCGGCAGCAGGCAACAGTTTTTTGGCTTTAATATTAATCAGCGTCGCTGCCATGACAATGAATTCGCTGGCGAATTCCAGATCCATCTCGTCCCAGGTCTTCAAATATTCCAGATATTGCCTGGTAATCTCCAGAATCGGGATGTCGTAGATATCTAATTTGTTCTTTTCAATCAAATGCAGGAGCAGATCGAGAGGGCCCTCAAAAACAGGCAGCTTAAGCAGTAACGAATCCATGCAAGGCTCCTTCCGCTTCCGCCCGGAAACCGGGGCTGTTTTCGGCAGAGGTTCCTCCAAACAAAGAACCGCAGGCTGTTATGCCCTCGGCAAGATCCTGCCTGAACAGCGGATCCGAGGGCGCCAGGCTGTTTATATCGACGCCGTCGCTGCCCGCTTTGGCTGTGCTGTGCACATAGAGCCTTCTTTCTCCTCCCAGATACATGGCCACATGCCCCGGGAAGAACAGAAGATCTCCTTTTTGAATGTCCGAGAAGGGGATTTCCCGCAGGGGAAAACCTTCTTTAATAGCTGCATCCCGCCAGATCACAACGCCGTTCATCAGATAGGCCATGGCGCAAAGACCTGAGCAGTCGATTCCCTGAGGGCTCTTTCCGCCCCAGCGATAAGCGGTTCCCTCATAGCTAAGGGCTGATTCCACCACCGCATCACGAAAAGCCGTCTCATCAGACGGCACAGATCTGGCAATCGGGATATACGGGCCCAGATAGCCTTCTTTGGTATATCCCTCTCTTCCATCCGGAAGCACAACGGCGGTCCAGTCTGTCGGAATCTCATCCGGCAGCGCGCTTGTTTTTGCAGTTTTGCGGACCAGCACGCTTCCCTGGGGCATGGTTTGAAGAATCAGACTGGCAACCTTCGGTTTTTCCAAAACATCGATCTGCTGTTTCAGAACTCTCACGCAGGCGCAGCCATCACCGAGATATTCATCCCAGGAGCCCCTTCGGACATGGCAGGAGCGGATAAAGCCCTCATAGCCGTATTCCATACGAATATGAAGCCAGCTTTCATTCACTTCACTCAGGATTTCCAGGTTCATTCCCAAAAGTCCCTCGTCAATGAGCACTCCTTCTTTCGGCTCTCCATACAAAGGCGCGATTCCAGTAACAATTAGTCCATTCATGATCCAAAAAACTTCCTATTCAAATCCGGGAACATGGCTGATGCCAAGGCCCGGGGTATGATTCAGGGTAATCTTCCCGCCTTCAAATACCGGCCCGCCCTGATAGGGGTCATAACGGCACAGACCGGGGCCATCCAGATCGGCCCTGGTAATAATGCCTTTGGCGCCGCAAAGATGGGCGCCGGCGCTGACGGAAAGCTTGCTCTCCAGCATGCATCCCATCATACATTCAACGCCGTATATTTCAGCAATCTGGCAGATTTTCAAAGCCTGATAAATACCGCCGGTTTTCATCAGCTTAATATTGATCAGATCCGCAGCTCTCTCTTTAATGATGGTAATGGCATCTTCGGGACTAAAAACGCTCTCATCCGCCAGAACCGGCGTGTAGGTATGGGCGGTGACAAACTTCATCCCTTCCAGGTCATGGGCGGAAACAGGCTGCTCGACCAGTTCAATGTCCAGGCCCTTATCTTCCAGCGCGCCGATAATCCGGACCGCTTCTTTTGCATTCCATCCCTGATTCGCATCGACCCTCAGCTTGACGGCAGAACCGACAGCTTCACGGATGCGGCTGATTCTTTCGATATCCTTCAGCCCTTCCTTGCCAACCTTGACTTTCAGGATGCCAAACCCGTTCTCCACCGCTTTCAGACTGTCTTCCACCATTTTGGAAACAGTATCCACGCTGATGGTCAGGTCCGTTTCAACCCGGTCGCTTCCACCGCCCAGAACCTGATACAGCGGCAGATTCAGCATTCTGGCATAAAGATCATAGATCGCCATATCCACCGCCGCTTTTGCGGAGGTGTTCTTTTGGATACAGGATGCAAGACGGTTCATGATGCCGTCAAGGTTTAAAAGGTCCATTCCTATCAGCGAGGGGGCAATAAATGCTTCTATGGCGTGGGTAATCGACCCCAGGGTATCACCTGTAATGACAGCGGTGGGCGGTGCTTCCCCATATCCGGCCAGTCCTTCATCCGTTTCAACCCGCACCAGGATATCGTCCACCTGATCAGCGGTGCGCAAAGAGGTTTTAAAAGGTGTCACCAAAGGAATCTGTATACGGGAAATGCGGATATTCGAAATTTTCATCAATCAAATCCTCTGATCCTCAGATCATCGCGTAATCTCTTGCCAGCTTTTCAAAGCCTTCCAGCGAATCCTTTACGGTTTTTTCCGATACGCAAAATGCCAGTCTGAAATAGCCGGGGCCGCGGAAGGTGGAGCCGGGAACAATCAGAATCCTATATTTTTTAGCCGCCTGGCAGAACTCCTTATCGTCAGGAATGGGGCACTTCGGGAACATATAGAAAGCGCCCTTCGGCTCTACCATCTGATAGCCGTAGGAAGAAAGCGCCTTAACAAGCGTATTTCTGTTTCTGACATATACGCCCATATCCGAGGTCAGTCCTGCAGCGCGGGAGACAACCTGCTGGAAAAGAGAGGGCGCATTCACAAAGCCCAGAATTCGATTGGCCACAGAAGCTGCTGAAATGACAGATCCAAAGTCCTCCATCCGGGGATTGATCAGTAGATAACCGATTCGTTCTCCCGGCAGAGAGAGGGACTTGGAGTAGCTGTAGCCTACAAAAGTATTATCATAGAAATCCGGCAGCCACGGCACTTCGTAGTCACCGAAGATAATCTCCCTGTAGGGCTCGTCGGAGATCAGGTAGATGGCATGGCCGAACTCCTTTTCCTTCTGAACCAGCAGCTCGGCAAGAGCCTTCAGGTCTTTCGCCGGATAAATAGCGCCGGTGGGATTGTTGGGGCTGTTCAGAATGAGAGCCTTTGTCTTTGGAGACATTTTCTCTTCCATTTCTGCCAGATTCAGCGAAAAATCCTCTTCGTGAGGGCTGATAATCACAGGGACGCCGTCAAAGTTGGAGATATAGTTGTTGTATTCGCCAAAATAGGGAGCCTGAAGCATTACCTCGTCGCCCGGGTCCAGGATGGTCTTTAAGGCTACATTCAAAGCGCCGGCCGCGCCGACTGTCATAATCAGGCTGTTTCTGTCATAGGATGCGCCAAAACGCTGATTCAAGCTCAGCGCCAAGGCATCCCGGACATCTTCGTAACCCACGTTGCTCATATATCCATGGAGACTGATGGGATCCATTTTTTCAAGCAGGTCAATCGCCGTCTGTCGGATCAGATCCGGCGCCGGGGTATTGGGATTGCCCAAAGAGAAATCGTAGACGTTTTCTTTGCCGTACAGGGCAGCCATCTCTTTGCCTTCTTCAAACATTGCCCGAATCGCGGATCCATTTTCCGCAAGATAACGCATTTTCTGGGAAATCATTTGTCTTTATTCTCCTTTTCTTCAATAGATGATGCGATGAGCACACCGCGGGTATATACAAAAAAGCGATGACCATGTATTTCATAGAGCGGATCGATGCCGCAGGAGGTTTCACCTGCCAGCACATTCCATCTGTCGGGGTAGCACTCTTCGGAGGAAAGCTCCACCTCCATGCCCTCTCCCGATGCATTAAAGGCTATCAGCAAATAGCCCTGATCTTCCCCGGGACCTTTTCGGATGGTATAAGCAACCACCTGGTCGGATAACCGCTGAAAGCGGATGGTTTTCGTGCTTGCGCCGGTGGCATCCGTGAAACAGGGAAAACTGCGCCGGATCCTTATCAGTCCCCGGTAATAGGCAACCATTTCCTGGAATGTTCTGGTTCTCTCCCAGTCCAGCTGATTGACATGATCCGGTGAGCAATAGCTGTTCCCATCGCCGTATTTGGTTCTTCCAAACTCTTCTCCGGAGAGCATAAAAGCCATGCCCTTGGAGGTCATCACGAATGCGCCGCAGAGCTTGTTCAAGGCCACCCGAAGCATTTCCGGGGAATCATACCCGGAGCCATCCTTACAGGAGGTCATGGTGAGCTTATCCCAGAGGGTATAATTATCATGGCTGCTTACATATGTGACAGACTGGCTTTTTCCTTTCTCTGAGCCCTCCAGCGTCCAGCCGGGATGCCCCTTGACGCAGTCGCTGAGCAGTTTTTCCAAAAATCCGGCTCCGTTTGCATAGCCGATTTCCATCTTCTTAAAGGCGCTTCCTTTAATCAGATCTCTGGTCTCATCATCAAAAACCCGGATCCTGCCGTCCAGCTTTGTTAAATGCATTTTATCCGCAGGATAAAGAGGATGCCGCTTCTTTTCCGGTATCGCCACCGGCAAAGCTGCCCAGGGTTCCCCATAGGTGAGGATGGTTTTTCCCATTTTGGCGCCGATTTCATCCAGCATGAATCGGATTTCATTCATGGTATCCGTATCATGAATGCCCATGAGATCAAAGCGGAATCCGTCGATATGATATTCCTCGGCCCAGAACCGCAGGCTATCCAGCATATACAGACGGAACATGCACCGCTCCGATGCCGTTTCATTGCCGCAGCCGGAGGCATTTCCGATTCTGCCATCCTTAAGGGTCCGATGATAGTAGTAAGGCATCAGCCTGTGGAACCAGGATGTTTCCGTATAGTAGGTATGGTTGTACACCACATCCATTACAACGCCAATTCCTGCCTTATGAAGGGCCTGGATCATCTGTTTCAGTTCCCTGATCCTGACCTCTCCGTGAAACGGGTCCGTTGCATAAGAGCCCTCGGGAACCATGAAGTTCAGCGGATCGTATCCCCAGTTATAGCCCTTTCCCGCAGGATCCGATTCATCAACGGTGGCGAAATCCGCCAGCGGCATCAGCTGGATATGGGTAATGCCCAGCTTTTTCAGGTAAGACAGGCCGGTGGGGTAATCCTTGTATCCCGCTCCATGAAGATTCAGGCAGGTATCTTCTTCCGTAAAAGCCAGATATTTTCCCTTATGAACCATGCCGGAATTTTCCGATATGGAGAAATCCTTCACATGGGTTTCCCATACGATGGCCTCCGTTCCGGCTCCGCGAAAAGGAAAGGCATCCTGATCCCAACCTACCGGGTCCGTTTTCCGAAGATCCAGGGCCATGCTGCGCCGGCCATTGACACCTGCCGCTTTGGCATAGGGATCGGCGGATTCTTCCCATCTTCCGGCTATGCAGACATGATAGGTGTAATAAACGCCTTCAAAAGACGGATCCAGCGAAGCTTCCCAGACGCCATGCTCTTTTTTCTGCATCGGATAAACCGCGAAGGGAGCGGAATAACCGTCCCCCCCGGCGCTGCCATCTTCCATCTGTTTATTTTCAGCAGCGCTTCCCGCATGATACAAATACAGTTCAGCCTGATCCGAAACAGGGGACCACAGCCGAAAAACAAGCGCGTTCTGTTCAAAGACAGCCCCCAGGTCTGTCCCCAAATAGGTATAATGGGTTTCAAAGTAATCTGAATCATAAAAGGATACAAGCTCAGGGACAGATCCGAGTTCCTGATCCTCTATCTTGATGGGATGATCGAATTCATTCATGGCCTATCCTCTGTAGCATCCATAGTCTCTGCACCGGCTTGTTCCGGATACAGCATTGTATAAAGCAATGGTTTGACCTGATAGGTCCGCATAGCCGTCTCTACTCTCTCTTTAGCCTGAAGCGCAGCCATTCGTCCTGTATTGCGCGAAACAATCTTGCTTGCCCGCAGCATAATGTTTTTCGGAGAATGGGCCATATCGACAAATTCCACGACATCGACATGATAGCCTTCTGAACGCAGCAAATCCGCGCGGCATGCATCGGTCAACAAAGCGGAAAACCGCTCTTTAAGGATTCCATATTCACTCAAGGAGCCTGCTGCGCGCTTTGTAAGCTGCGCATTGACTTCGTGCTGGCAGCATGGAACCGCGAAGATCTGTTTTGTATTCCAGGAAATTGCGTTATAAAGGGCATAGTCCGTTGCCGTATCACAGGCATGAAGGCTGATGACCATATCCGGCGCTGTTTCGGGATGATACATAGCAATATCGCCAACTTCAAAATGCAGGTCAGCGTATCCGTATTTTTCAGCGGTCTCATTGCATTTTTTGATGACGTCCGCTTTCAGATCCAGTCCGGTCATCAGAACGTGAAGACCTCTGACGCGGGTCAGATATCCATACAGCACAAAGCTTAGATAAGATTTGCCACATCCAAAATCAATAATCCGGATGGTTTCCTGATTCGGATCGATTTCGTCGTCTATCAAAGCCACGAACCGGTCAATCTGCCGGAATTTGTCATACCGGGAGGCGACAATTTTCCCGTCTTTGGTGACAACGCCCAGATCCATCAAGGGTTCCAGTATATCCTGCTGCTGAATCCGATACCTTTTTTCCCGGTTTTGCGAAAGGGATAGTTCGGTATCTGCCACAGGTTCCGGAGATTCCTTGTAATAAATTTTCCCTTTTTTTGATATTTTTACCAATACGCTGCAGCCCGGCCAGGATGCATTCAGCTCCAAAAAACGGTTTTCCAGCATATCTTTGATCAAGCCGGAAAGCTCCTCCGGCATATAGTTGCGCTGAAAAGCCTGCTTCCTGGTAAAATGTTCCGCCTGAAACATGGTCTGGTTTTTGATGAAGACGGGTCTGATGACCATTTTCTTCCAGACCTGTTCAGCATCCATTCCGGCTTCTTTCCGCGGACAGCTGAAAGTGATCCGTTTAAGGTCTGCTCTGGCAAGCCGGAGCGAGACTTCCTGTATATCCATTCTAAATCCTTATATTAATAGTTTCAAAACATGGAATTTCAAATAAAATACCATGTCTGTATATTTTACCATATATTTAATAAATATGAAACATTTTTACCGAACAGGAATCAAGAAAGTTTTTTCTTGACAAACTGATTAAAATCATGTAGACTATACAAGTGCTTTTCAAAGGGGCATAGTTCAATGGTAGAGCAGCGGTCTCCAAAACCGTAGATACGAGTTCGACTCTTGTTGCCCCTGCTAAAAAACGGCGATTTGATTCGCCGTTTTTTATTTGCCATTCATTACTCTCTGAAAAAAGCTTCCAACGAAGGAACATTCCGCACACGGTTCTTGCTTCATATGAAAAGGCTGTCTCTCCCGAAAGGGAAAGACAGCCTTTTTTGCTATTTGGAAACTGAATCGTTGCGCTGCTCTAATCTGTCGTTAAGAACGCTTACCAGAAGATGCTCGTGATCTCCTGCTCAAGCGCATCCATTACCTCCGGAAGCGCCGAAGCATTTCCCGATCCAAGGGATCCGAAAAGAGACTGTCCGAACATCAGATAAAGAATCGCGCCGACGCAGAACAAGGACAGAAACGCTGCAATGATCCAAAGAATAACTCTCAGCGCTCCGCCCTTCTCGGGCAGATCATCATCGTCGTCGTATTCGTCGTCATAGTAGTCATCTTCATCGTACTCATCTTCGTCGTAGCCGGTTTCTTTATCGCTGGCAGCTGCGAGCTCAGCTGCATAGCGCTCTTTTTCTTTCATTCTGGCTTCCCGTTCTGCGCGTCGGAGGGCCATCTTCTGAAGACGGATGGTTTCCGGATCATTCGGATCGTAATAGTTTTCATCATCCTCTTCATCGTCGTAAAGGTCGGCCTCATCCTCTCTTTGCATCACAGGAGCGGGAGCAGGGGCAGCCGGGCGAGGCGCCTGAGCCTCCTTAGCCGCGGGTGCCATCGGCTCGGGCGCGGGAGAAGGCGTCTCAACCGGAACGGAAACCGGAACTTCCTGCACAAGCGCTCCCCGCTGAGGAAGATCAATCTCATCTTCGTAGGCGTCAGAGGCCGCAGCCGGGGTTTTAGAAGAAGCCAGGAAATCCTGGGGAACCGTTTCCTGTATATATTCCGCTTGCTTTTCAGCCAGTTTTTCAGCTTTTCTTTCAGCATTCTTCTCACGGATGACCGGCGCTACTTTCGTAATATCATCGAACATCTCGTCTTCGGCCGTATGATCGTCCTCGACGGTTTGCATCAGCTGCATAGCCAGTTCGGAGGCTTTCAGGGGAACGGTCTGAACGCTGGAAGGCGCTGTGGCAGAAGCCGCTGCTGTCCTGGGCTTTTCCCTGACAGGTTCAGGAGCCTCAGCGGGCGCGGGGACCGGTTCAGGAGCCGGAACAGGCGCGGGGGCCAGCTGAGGTGCCGGTGCAGGCGCAGGAGCCGGTTCGGGTGCCGGAGCCGGCTGAGGTGCCGGAACAGGCGCAGGAGCCGGTTCGGGTGCCGGAGCGGGCGCGGGGGCCGGAGCGGATTTCGCTTCAGTCTGCGGCGCAGCGGCAGGTACATTAGCCTTGAAGGCTGCGAATGATGCCGGGACGGACAGATCCTCATCCGGTTCGATCTCAAAGGATAACTCATTCAGAGAGCCGTCCTGAGTCTCAGAGGCGGATGCATCAGGGCCGGAAGCTGCCTCATTTGGGCCGTTTTCTTCAATTCCTGACATCTGAGGAACCGAAGTCTGCGGCATATTGGCCTCAGGCTGATAAACGGGTTTCTCAATCTCAATTTCCTGATCAAGAGCGGATGCCCATTTTCTGAAATCAAACCGGGTATCTCTCTCTCCCAAAACCGGGGCGGCTGGCGTTTCCGGCTCTGCTTTTGTATGAGAAACAGATTCTCCCGGAATAGAGGGGACCTGTCTGGTTCTGGAATCTGAAACGTCTTCTGACTGTTTTTCAGATGGAATGCCTACACGGCCTGTACTAAACCGATTTCTTCCCGTCTGATACAGATTTGTGTCCTGATCGTCTCTGACGCGGGACAGGGTATCCAGCGCGGAAAGCTTTTCGCTGTTCCGCTCCTGCATCTGCTGTTCCTGCTTGGTCTCCTCCAGGGCCCTGCGAAATGCCTCGCCGGACTCTTCTTCTGCTCTCATCTTAGCGAGAGCCTCTTCCCTGCGTTTTCTGCGTTCTTCGGCACGGATTCTGGCTCTCTCCTGACGTTTTTTCTCCTGGATCACCAGGTACACGATAGCCGCAGCCACCAGGACGATCAGCAGCACCACAGCAACTAATCCCACGGTAGACATCAGCCATATAGGACTTCTCATGAGCACACCTCACCTATTCATCTGTTCTTTTTTATACAGCATCTATCTGCTGAACTGACAATATAACTCAAACCATTATATCAGCTTCAGCGCCAGTTGTACAGTATTAAATTGTAATAATTTCGTAACAAATTAACTTCATCTCTGTGATATGCCGCGTGGTTCGTTAAAGGACCGCATTCGCAAACAGAATTACAGCCATCACCATAACAATCAGAGTCAGTCCGAGAATCACCCGGATGTGTGTTTTTCTTTCTGTATATAACGTAGCAATGAATTCACGGATAAAGGCATTGACCCAGAAATAGCTTTTCGTCTTGCTGCCGATGCCTTCTGCTTTTATCCCCTGCATGGAGGCAAGGATTCCGGAACGGAAAACATGATAGTTTGTGGTGGAAAAGGCAATGGCATCTTCTCTGCTGCCTCCGGCCTTTTCGATCTTGTCCATGGAAAAAGCAAAGTTTTCTTTTGTATCGGTCGACTGATCTTCAACAAGAATGTCCTTCTCGGCGATTCCCTGCGAGAGCAGATAATTCTTAATAGCCTGTGCCTCGGAAGTCACTTCATCTTCTCCCTGTCCGCCGGAAGGGACAAAAACGATGGGCTTTCCGGTTTTTTCCTTCTGCATAGCCGCAAATTCGATGGCCCTGTCCGCTCTGCCTTTAAGAAGATTCGTGACGCTTCCGTCCGGTTTGATCTGACAGCCAAGGATCAGGATGTATGATTGATTAAAGGAAGGCACGTTCTTAGCCGCTCTGAAGGCTAAGATGATCGTTGCTGCCAGAATGCAGTCCAGGTAGAACACGATGACTGAGATCGCATTTTCCACGAAGATTTCGATATATAAATAGATGCCTTGCTCATTATGCACGTCGATCACGGAGGATCGCTGCAGCAGCTCGCTTAAGATCCTCGGAAACAGGATCCCTGCACATATCGCAATGCCAAGGAAGCAGCCAAGCATATTGTAAATGCTCCTGCCTTCCTTTTTCATCAGGACGATATTACTGATGGTAACCAGAATCGATACGATGAAGAAAAAGGGCAACAGCACATAAGAGATCACCTCGACCGAACGCATCAGCAGAATAATAGCCGCCTGAATCCCGCCATATGCCATCAGCAGCGGAATCTGCATTGTCAAAAGAGCCGTAATATAAATAATCAGCCCCAGGTTTTTGACATTTTGATATTGATAATAGTTTTCTTTTGTACCGCGCACATATTCAGGGATCAATCCCGCTAAAACAATCAGAAAAAACAGACAGATCATGATTGGTATCATATATCCGCCATTGCATTCTCCAAAGTAGGAACCACGGGTGATGATATTTCCGGGATGAACATACAGTGCTTGAAAATACTCTTCCCCATTCGGGAAATAAACATCGACCCAGCATTTCCCTCTTGAAACGGCCGAGAATCGCAGATAAAGCCTCTTCCCCTGAATGCTCTTTGATACAAGTCTGACGATTTCCTTTTCATGATCTGAGTCGATTTGAACCGTAATATCATCCACTGTCCATTGCTCATTGGGAATAGATACGTCGACAACACTGCTGCCTCCCCAGCTATAGATAAAAAGAAAACTAAGCAGGAGAAGAACAACTCCTAAAAACAGATATCTGATTGACTTCAAATTGTAAAACCTCTTCCAGAAATTATTCAGATGCGTTGATTGGCCCTGTCCATATAGGCTTCGGTCAGAGAAGCCCATGAATAGGCGCTCATATATTCACCGCGATAGGAATTGATAGCTTCGATATCCCCATTAATAAACCGATACAGATCACAATCGATTTTTTCAGGTTTGATGCGCATCGCGCCCTTATTCATTTCAAATATATCTTCTATTCCATATTCTTCCAGCGTACTCTTAAGCGAACGGATCACTACATCCAATTGCTTTTGCATGCGCCTGTCATAGGTTGAGTCCTCCCAGAGAACCGCGAAAGCCTTAAGTCTGGTGATGCTGCCTCCCTGCCGGTCGATCAGATAGGCCAGAAGCTCCTTGGCCCTTGATCTGGAAAAGACAACCAGCTTTCCATCAACCAGTACATCAAACTCGCCGAAGGTTTTCACATAAACATGTCCCGGGGTTCTGGAATGCTGATGAGGCGCGTAGGCATAGGAAATCTCCTGATAAAGCTTTTCCCGGCTGACCGGTTTCAGAATATAACCCGAAGCATGAAGCTGAAACGCATCCACGGCATATTCACTGTAGCCTGTCAAAAAGATAATAGAAACCGCCGGCTGTTTTTCCTTGATTTTTGCCGCCAGCTGGATCCCGTTCATTCCGGGCATATTAATATCCAGAAGAGCAATATCCGCCTGATGGCCATCCAGATATTCCAGGGCCTCAAAGACATCGTTAAAGCCCTGAACATTTGGTTTAGACGGCATTTCCCTGCAAAAGGACACCGTTAACCTAAGGACGAGATCTTCATCGTCGACACATATAATATTCATGCTTTCTCCCCCAAATCTATCGGTGCAGTCTTTTTAGGATCGGATCAGACCTGTTTGCCGGCAGAAAGAGGCTTCCCCGCAGGATCCGGTATCAGTATCGTGATGGCTGTACCCTGACCAGGCGCGCTTTCAATCACCATGCTGCCCTTTACCATGCTGTCCAGTCTCTCCCTGACATTTCGCAGGCCGATATGCGTTCCCTGAGCCTTTTTTACCCCAGCCGGATCAAATCCCGATCCATTATCCTGAATCACAATTTTGTGTACATGTTCTCCGTAGGAAGTGCTCACTCTAATCTGACCGTCTTTCATACCCCTTACGCCATGTCTGATTGCATTTTCCACCAAGGGCTGAATGGTCAGAGCCGGAATCTGAAAATCCTTATCGTCAATCTGATAATCCATTCGGATGTGAGGAAACCGGACCATCTCAATTTCTGTATAGACCTTCGTATGCTCCAGTTCTTTTTCAATCGAAATCAGATTCGGCTGATCGAGAAAATTGATATTCTGTCTCAGGTATGTTCCAAACCGCTCCGTCATCAGCGAGGCCTTTTCAGGATCAATCCGGCAAAGGGCCTGGATGGTCGATAAGGTGTTATACAAAAAATGCGGCTGAATCTGCGTCATCATAATCTGGATTCGCTGCTCAGCCTTTAGGGCCTGCTCATGCTCTCTGACAAATTGCAGGTGAAGCCAGATATAAAAGAAGACACAGGCGTTCACAACCGCCACCGTCAGAAAGGAAATGATTTCCCGGTCATACAAAACGGAATCCAGTATGACGGAAATAAGAATAATCAACGAACAAAAAATGGGAATCAGCGCTTCATGCCGGCGCTCATTCCAATAATTCTTTGAGCTGTCCAGGACCAGCCAGAAAAGCAGCAGGGTGCTGATGATATGACAAAGATATCCCAAAGGTCCCCGGATGAAATTACCATTTTCATTGTAGGTAAAGGTAATTGACGAAAAGAAAGCCGTGGCATACATAAGGGCATTAAAGACAACCAGCCCCCATGGCAGATACGGATGCTTATTGATCCCGACCACCTGCATAAACATGACCAGAATCAATGGACGGACACTATAGCCATAAACGGCAATGGCAATCCGCCACGCTCTATGCAGCCGATAGACCTCTCCAAGAAAGGTGCCAATGTTCTGCAGAAGCAGCGAGGCGACAATATATACGATGATCAGCAGCAAAAGACGGTAGGTTCTTTGAATATACGGGTCGCGTATAACCGCAAAGGCAAGTCCCACCAGCTGCAGAATCATAGGGAACAGCTGTCTGAGAATCGTTTCCATAACGGACTTAAAGGAGACCTCCCTTCTTAGCGGCGCCTCAGCGTTTCAGATAGGCGGAAGAAACCGGAAATTCAAAATAGGTATCCGGATAGGGTTCATCGGCCAGGGAAAAATGCCACCATTCGCAGTCGATGGGCAAAAAGCCGTTTCTAACCATCACATCCTGCAGAAGCATGCGGTTTTCATATTGTTCCTTGGTTACGCCCTGATAGTCCGGATGCGAAATTTCACTGAACAGATCAAAGGGACTGCCCATATCCAGTTCTTTTCCGGTTTTCATATCCAGCAGGGTCAGATCGATGGCGCTGCCGCGGCTGTGGCTGGTCCTGCTGGCAATATACCCCTCATTGAAAAGGGATTGCTTCTCCAGTTCCGGATAAAAGTAAGGCTTCATTCTCAGATCCAGGTCCTCTATTCCCCAGAGCATGAAATGCCTCACAGCCGATGCCGGACGGTATGCATCAAATACCTTCAGCCGGTATCCATACACATTCATTTCTCCGCTGACAGCTTTCAGAGCCCTGGCTGCTTCTTTCGTCAGCAGGGCGCAGGGCTCTTCATAACCATCGATCCGTTCACCGATAAAATTGAAAGTTGAATAATAACGGATTTCCTGAACAATGCCCGGGACATAATCCGCCAGCACGACAAATCCGGAAGGATCCATGGTTACTTTGCTTTTATAATCAATTGCCATTTTTCCTTCTCCTTTCATTTTTCTGCAGAATCATGCCTCTGAGGCAGACAGATATCCCTGCCCGGCCTGCATCTTCCGGGTTCAGGCGCCATCCTTACCTTCTGTTCTATTACGCGGCGTTATCCAGCTCGTTGTCGGCAGGAAGCACGGCGGGAACATACTGCTCCTTTGCCTTGGTGATGCCGTCCTGGTAGATTTTCGCAAAGTCATTTTTCATGGAAATCGGAATAAATCCCTTTTCTTTATAGTCGGCTGACTTTGTTTCGTAATCCTGCGTTCCCCACTCTCTGACATCGTCATCGGCGATGATCATATAGGCCTGGCAGGGATAGGGATTGCGGCTGTCGATGGTATAATTCATCATACTCGTGTCGCTGCCGCTGTTGCCGAAGGCCAGCACCGGACGTTGTCCGATCTCTCTCTGAATATAAAGGGATTTGTTGGCGTTCAGATTCTTCTGGATGAAGCCGCCGGTCAGCACCAGCTCGTCGCCGTTTTCGTACTTGTAGTTCATGTTGGAGGGCTCGTTCTCGTACCCCGGCTGCTTGACTTCAAAATCGGTGCCGATCACATGATCCATGGTCACATACTCCGCGATGGGCGAGTTGGCCACAATGGCCCGGGTGGTAGTGCGTTCCGTGCCGCTGATTACATAAATGGTAAATCCGTTTTCATAAAGGTATTTGACAAGCTCAACCATGGGGAGGTAGAAATTGTCGATATATCTCATGTTCTCGAAACTATTGGTTTTCTTCTGGCCAAATTCCACCACATAGTCATAGAATTCTTCCACCGTCATTCCGGCATAGGCTTTGGCAAAGTTTCTGGCCAGCGTTTCGTCCGCCGTATAACCGGGCTGGATCGCAGCAGCCACTTCTTTCAATTCGTCAGAAACCCGCTCCGGATGATCGTACAGGCAGTACTCGATGAACATCATGGTGTCATAGTACGTATAATACGTTTCGCAAGCCAGGGTGCCATCCATATCAAATACGGCAATCCGGTCTTTTTCCGGAATGAAATTTGCTTCATCGGATGGATTGGTAACTTTTTCCACAAAGGCTTTCAGGCTCTCGGCTGCCTCGGATCCTTCACTCCAATAGGTGATAGCCGTCTGGGGCGCCTGGGCGGCCTGATTGTTTTTCCTGTTAATGGAAATAACCGCGGCAACAACGATCATAACCAGCACGATGCCCAGGATAATCCCTTTGACAATTTTGGTATCTTTATCCTGTACGGACTGCTCGTTCTCTGATTCATTTTTTTCGTTTTTCATAATTAGCCTTTCTTCCCAAAAAAGATACAGATTATTGTACCACATAAGATCAGCTATTTCAAGGATGATACAAACAGGCCGGTCAAACGAACCAGACTGCTTTCAGGTATATGCGAATGCTTTCATTTTCCCGTCTTTTTGATTAGCTCTATCTAACCGCGAAGCAATCATATTCCACGCAAGGAATAAAAATAACATCAGATTCTATGTACGGACTCCGCCGCACTCAGTGCTGAGGCATATTTCCGCCATCGGTGTAAAGATCAAAGCGGGTGACCATCAGCTTGCCATCCACAATAAGCAACAATGGTCATTGTTTGGAGGTTGGTTACTAAGGAAACTCTTTTTGAAAAATAGTTACTTATTTCCGCAAACAAAAAGCAGCTTCATGTTATTATATGAATCTCGCAATTTCTCAGGAACTACCTATATGGCGAAGTGTTCCCCTAATGGACGGAGTTTTTGCGGAAATACGCGAAATATCCGTCTGTTGGACGGATATTTCATGCTTACATCTCAGCTATTTATTTGTGTTCTGTTTACTCAAAAAAGTATCTTTTTCTTATCTCTTTGTCACTCCTTTTCTGAAACTTGTCATGAGCGGCGCTGCCAGTATTTACACAGCCGCCTCGTAAAGAATATGCTGAGCGCTCCAAACAGCGGTGCGCATTGCGACGTTCTCCTTCAGATTTGTGAAGAAGAACATATAGTCATACAGGTGATAAGCGCCTTCCGGAAAAACATCCAATCCGGGAGGATAATCCGCCGCCGTCACGTCGGTCACGATCAGCTCACCTCTCTCGCCGATATAGGCTCCGCAAAGCTCGGGAATAGGTTCGCCGCCGGCTTCAAAAACCGCTCCGTGGTTCAGCGATTTGTCCGCAGGCGTATCGTCGGTTTTCCAATTCAGGGGATTAGTGGAAAGGGCTTTCATCCCCGCTGGAATGATAACGGTTTCCGAAACATTCCCATCCTCGCAGTCGAAGCAAATGACT
>JAGBND010000028.1 GCA_017634575.1 Bacillota bacterium | reverse complement strand
GCGAACACAGAGAACCGTCCCCTGTGTTCCCCTGTGTTCCCTCTGAGTCCGCCCCTGTCTTTGTGATAAAAGTGAAAAGTCCTATTGTTTTTCCCCGTCCCGTGCTATAAAATAGTAGCATATTACCCTATCATTCCAGACAGTTCAGAAAGGAACACCTATGAAAGTAGTACTGGATCACCTGACAAAAAGATTCCCCAACCGGGATAAAAAGGGCAGCGATGTGATCGCTGTCAACGACTTCAATTTTGAAATTCCGGACGGAAAACTCATTGGTCTTTTGGGTCCCTCCGGCTGCGGAAAAAGCACCACGCTGAACCTCATCTGCGGACTGGAATCGCCCTCTGAGGGCAAAATCTGGTTTGGCGATGACGATGTCACCAAGCTGCCTCCGGAAAACCGCGGCGTCGGCATGGTTTTCCAGAACTATGCGCTGTATCCCCACCTGACGGTTCGAAAAAACATCATGTTCCCGCTCCAGAACCTCAAGGGCGATCAGAAGCTTTCCAAAGAAGAGATGGAAAAGCGGGTTCTGAAGGCTGCCAAGCTGGTGCAGATTGAGCAGCTTCTGGACCGCAAACCCAGCGAAATGTCCGGCGGCCAGCAGCAACGGGTTGCCATTGCCCGGGCGCTGGTAAAAACCCCCAGGGTGCTTCTTCTGGACGAGCCTTTGTCCAACCTGGATGCCCGCCTGCGTCTGCAGACCCGTGAGGAAATCAGCCGGATCCAGAAAGAAACAGGGGTCACCACCATCTTCGTTACCCACGACCAGGAAGAGGCCATGAGCATCTCCGATATGATCGTTGTCATGAAGGACGGCATTCTGCAGCAGATCGGCAAGCCCCAGGATGTGTACGATTCTCCTGAAAACCTCTTTGTGGCCAAATTCCTCGGCACGCCGCCCATCAACGTGTTTGACGGCGAGGTGCGGGACGGCCGCATCCATATCGGGGACGAAGATATTCTTCAGATCCGCGGCATCTCCGACCGCAAGGTCTGGATCGGCATCCGCCCGGAGGGCTTTGTGCTGAACCCCGATGGACGCCTTAGCCTCGATTTGGAACGGGTAGAGGTCATGGGCCGCGACCGCAGCGTTGTGGCGAAACATCCCGCCCTGCAGGGTGAAACCATCCGCGCCATTATCCCGGCGGAAAATCAGGTGGATACCTCCAAGGCCAAGGTCCGCTTCGATGTGAAAAAAGCGAAACTCTTCCTTTTTGATTATCAGACCGAAGAGCGGCTTCTCTTCCAGGTGGAGGAGTAAACAGGTGGAGGCGCTGAAATGAAAAACAACAACCTGAAGGGATGGCTGTACCTGCTGCCGGCGATTCTCTTTCTGGGGATTTTTATGGTCTATCCGCTGGTGGACGTACTGATCTATTCAGCGGAGGAGGGCTATAACTTCGCATCCCAGTCCTACAGAGGCGTTGGCCTGTACAACTTCTCCTATGTCCTGCACGATACCTATTTCCTGCAGGCGCTGAAAAATACCTTTATCCTGGTCATTATCACCGTGCCCCTTTCCACCGGCATCGCCCTGCTGATCTCCCTGGCGCTGAGTTCCATCAAGCCCTTGAAGGAGCTGTTCCAGACCGTATTCTTTCTGCCGTATGTCACCAACACCCTTGCAGTTGGTCTGGTTTTCATGGTTCTCTTCAAAAAGACGGCCTATTCGGACGGCCTCATCAATCTGCTGATTCAGGCCTTCGGCGGCTCCAGCGTTGACTTTATCGATGGTCCCTACTGGGCGAAAATGTTCGTTATGTGCCTGTATACCATCTGGGTTGTCATGCCCTTTAAGATCCTGATTCTTACCTCCGCCCTGGCCTCCGTGAACCAGCAATACTACAACGCCGCCAAGGTGGACGGCACCTCCAAGTTCAGAATATTTACCCGGATCACCCTTCCCATGATCAGCCCCATGATCTTCTACCTGATTATCACGGGCTTCATCGGCGCCTTCAAGGCCTATTCCGACGAGGTTGCCCTTTTTGGAACCGACCTGAACGCCGCCGGCATGAACACCATCGTCGGCTACGTGTACGACATGCTCTACGGCGATTCCGGCGGATATCCGTCCTATGCATCCGCCGCCGCCCTGATCCTGTTCGTCATTGTGCTGACCATAACCGTCATTAATCTGATGATCCGAAACAAGCAGGAGGTGAGATGATGAGTCAAAGTGATCAAAACACCCTCGATAAAATCAGCCGCGCCGCGAAAACCCGCCGGCTGATCCTGAATATTGTCATCTATGCATTTCTGGGAATCTGGGCGCTGATCGTTCTTTTTCCCTTCTACTGGATGCTGCTGACCTCGCTGAAAAGCTACAGCTCCTACAATGCGGAATATATTCCTAAATTTTTCACCCTGTCTCCAACCCTTCAAAACTATGTGGACGCCTTTACGACGGTGGACCTGGGCCGCTATTTCCTGAACACCATTATTTTCACCGTGGCCACCACGGCCCTGATGGTGGTGGTCATCACCCTGGCCGCCTTCGCTTTTGCAAGGCTGGAGTTTAAAGGCAAAAATGCCGCCTTCGGTATTTTCCTGTCCCTGATGATGATTCCCACCGAGCTGGTGGTTATCACCAATTTTGTCACCATCACCAACTGGGATATGCGCAATACCTTCTGGGGCCTGATTCTGCCATCGGTTACCTCGGTCTTTTATATCTATCTATTGAAGGAAAACTTTGAACAGATTCCCGACGAGCTGTATAAAGCGGCCAAGGTGGACGGCACCTCGGATATGAAATACCTGCTGAAGGTGATGATCCCCATCTGCAAGCCGACCATGGTAACCATCGTGATTCTGAAGGTTATCGAGTGCTGGAACAGCTACGTCTGGCCGCGCCTGATCACCGATGATCCCGCCTATTTCCTGGTTTCCAACGGTATTCAGGAGATCCGTGAAAACGGCTTCGGCCGCGAAAACATTCCGGCTATGATGGCGGCCGTCGTGGTAATCTCGGTTCCGCTGATTATTTTGTTCCTGATTTTCCACAAGAAAATCATGGAAGGCGTTAGCCGCGGAGGTACCAAGGGATGAGAAAAATTACCTCGATTCTTATGTGCCTCGTCCTGATGATCGGACTATTAACCGGCTGCCATGGCTCGCAGGGCATTCCCGAGTTCACGGTGCCGGAGGGCTTCGATGAAAGCAAACCCATCGAGCTGACCTTCTGGGCCAAGAACGATACCAACAAGGCGCAGACCGATATTTATTATGCGGCGATTGACTCGTTCCAGAAGCTGTACCCCAATATCACCGTGAATATGCGGCTTTACACGGACTACGGCCGGATCTACAACGATGTCATCACCAATATTTCCACCAATACCACGCCGAATGTGTGCATTACCTATCCGGACCATATCGCCACCTACATGACCGGCGCCGGAACCGTGGTGCCGCTGGACCAGCTGTTCACCAACTCGGCTTACGGCTTTGACGGCTTTTCGCTGAAATACGATGGACCGTCCCAGTCGGAGATGGTGCCCCAGTTCTTAAAGGAGTGCATGATCGGTAGCTCAACCTACGCGATTCCCTTCATGCGTTCCACGGAGGCCCTGTACATCAATCAGACCTATGTGGAGAAGCTGGGCTATACCGTTCCCGATGTGGTCACCTGGGACTGGATCTGGGAGGTTTCTGAGGCCGCCACAGAGAAAAATCCGGACGGGACCTTTAAGCTGAATGGTCAGAATGTTATGATTCCCTTCATCTATAAATCCACCGACAATATGATGATCCAGATGCTGAAGCAGATGGGGGCAGGCTATTCGACGGCGGACGGCGAGATTCAGATCTTCAACGATGAGACCAAGGGGATTCTCTACGATGTGGCCGAGCATGTGGGCTCCGGCGCTTTCTCGACGTTTAAGATCAGCAGTTATCCGGCTAACTTTCTGAACGCCGGACAGTGTCTGTTCGCGGTGGATTCCACCGCCGGCGCCACCTGGATGGGCTCCGATGCGCCTCTTCTGGACATTGCGCCGGAAAACTTGGTGGAGTTTACTACCGTGGTGCGGCCCATTCCCCAGATCGACCCGGAAAATCCCCAGATGATCAGCCAGGGTCCCTCCATTTGTATCTTTAACAAATCCGACCCACAGGTCGTCCTGGCATCCTGGCTCTTCGCCCAATATCTGCTGACCAATGAGGTGCAGATCGCTTATGCCGAGACCGAAGGCTATGTTCCGGTTACCACCAAGGCCCAGAAGGCCGATGAGTATCGGGAATATCTGGCCAGGGCAGGGGAGGACAACAATCAGCATTACCGGGTGAAGATCGACGCCTCCAAGCTGCTGATTGACAACGTATCCAACACCTTTACCACCCCCGTGTTCAATGGCTCCACATCCTTGCGAGACGCCGCCGGTCAGCTGATCGAATCGGTTGCCAAGTCTGTGCGCCGCGGCGAGACCATCGATGAGGCCTATATGACCAAATTGTATGACAATACCTCTGCGCTGTATCGGCTGGATCAGATTTCTCAGGGCGCAGGGCAGGCAGCTGCAGGCTCTGAAGACCTGGGACCCCTTCCCACGCCGGCCGTCACGCTGATTGCAGTGCTGGCCGTGGCCTGGGTAGGCATCGCTGTTTTCTACTTTGCCGATCAGGCGAAGAAAAAGAAACAGAAAGCATAGCGTCAAAATAAACAAAACAAAATTCCAAAACAGCAGGAAATCATGAGACATGATGCTTGATTTTCTGCTGTTTTTGTTTATAATGGTTTTGGTTTGTGAAAAACCAGACAAAGAACTAGATTAAATATCAAAAAGGAGAAAAACCATGAAAAAACTGTTTGCAATCCTTCTGGTTGCCTGCATGGCTGTATCTTTGTGTGCTTGCTCTTCCAACGGCGGCTCCGACGACGCAGCTGATGTCAAAGGCGAAGGCGTTATGACTTATGCTGAATATATGGCAGCGCCCCTTGACAGCGAAGTTACTGTTGAGACCTATGTCCAGGCTAAGGAATCCTGGTGGGACAACAAAGCTACCATCTACACCCAGGACAAGGAAGGCGCTTACTTCCTGTATGATCTTCCCATCTCCGAAGAAGATTACAACAAGCTGACTCCCGGCACCAAGATCAAAGTTACCGGTTACAAGACTGAGTACTCCAGCCAGATCGAGATCATCGATGCTACTTTTGAGATCGAAGAGGGCAGCTACATTGCGCCTGCTTTCGATGCCACTTCTATCCTTGGCACCGACGAGATCAAGAACCACATGACCCAGTTGGTCACCATCAAAGGTCTGACCATCGAAGCTTCCGACGCTAACGGCGCTCCCTTCCTGTACAACTGGGATGGTTCCGGTTCTGACGGCGACCATGTATACTTCACCGCTTCTCTGAACGGCCAGTCCTACAGCTTCAACGTCCGTACCTATCTGTGCGGCCCCGAGACCGAAGTTTACAAAGCTGCCACCACCCTGAACGTCGGCGACGTGGTTGACGTAGAGTGCTACCTGTACTACTACACCGATCAGCCCCAGCCCCGTGTCATCTCCATTACCAAAAAGTAACACAGGGGACGGTTCTGTGTGTTTTGGTATGAGGCATTTGGACCGAATGCAATTGTCTCATAAGGACTAAATCAAAGAATAAAGGTTCTGAGAATAAGATTTGTTGTTCTCAGAACCTTTTTTATATAACAATTCTATACCATTCCGTCCCTGTGATGCCAAATGGCCTTTTTGGGGGCATTTGGCATCGCGATCGCTGAAGACTACTCGTCCGGATGATGCCAAACAGCTGTTTTCGAGCCATTTGGCATCACGAAAGGGGAAAGAAAGACGTCCGGATGATGCCAAACAGCTGTTTTCGAGCCATTTGGCATCACGATCGATGAAGAATAACCGTCCGGATGATGCCAGATGGCTGTTTATTGCCTGTTTGGCATCACGGCAGCTGAAAAAAATCGTCCCCATGATGCCAAACAGTAATTTTCGAACCGTTTGGCATCATGGGGACGTTCTTGACTGAAGAAACACATTACTTCAGCAGCTCCAGATTCCTGGCAATCATCTCACTGCGCTGTTTCACGCAGTCCACACTGCGAAGGGCATCCGCCGGCGTATTAAACGCATAATCCAGCATCTTGTCAATGGTGGTGGAAGCCACATGCAGCCTCGTATCGCTGGCGGCATAGTAAATGTACAGATTGCCGTCTTCCGTGGCGATAGCGCCGTTGGTGAACACCACGTTGGAAACATCGCCAACCCGCTCCCAGTCTCTCGGGGCGATCAGGAAACCACCGGGTTCGGCAATGACCTTCCACGGCTCATTCAGATCGGTCACAAAAACATAAACCACGTACCGAAGCCCGGCCGCCGTGTTGCGCACGCCATGAGCAATGTGCAGCCAGCCCTTGTCTGTTTTGATCGGGGTTGCGCCTTCACCGTTTTTCGCTTCCGTGATGGTATGATACCGACGGGCGCTTGTGATAATTTCTTCATCGACCACGGCGTGGGTAATATCCTCGCAAAGCCCGAAGCCGATTCCGCCGCCTGAACCGGTATCAATAAAGTCGTCCATGGGACGCGTAAAGAAGGCATATTTTCCATCCACAAAGGAGGGCAGCAGATCCACGTTGCGCTGCTGAGGAGACTGCAGCGTCACCAGATTGGGCAGGCGTTCCCAGGTCTTCAGGTCTTTCGTCCGCACGATGCCGGCCGCCGCGACAGCCGCTGAAAGATCCGGATTGGATTTATCCTTGCTTTCAGAACAGAACACACCATAAATCCAGCCATCCTCGTGCTTGGTCAGACGCATATCGTACACATTGGTTTCGTCCGGGCAGGTATCCGGCAGCAGGATCGGATAGTCCCAGAAGCGGAACCCGTCCACAGGTGAATCGCTCTCGGCAACCGCAAAGAAGCTCTTCCGATCGTTGCCCTCGATACGGGCCACCAGATAATACTTGCCGTTCAGCTCAATGGCGCCGGAATTGAAGACCGCATTCACGCCAAGCCGCTCCATAAAATAAGGATTGGTCTCCTCGTTCAGGTCATAACGCCAGGTCAGCGGAATATGATCTCTCGTCAGAACCGGATTCTCATATCTGTCGTAAATACCATTATAAAAAGACGTCTTGCTGTTCTTTTTCGCCAGGAATTCTTCCTGGGCCTTTGCAAGCTCAAAGTATTTTGGATGAATCATGAATTACCTCCTAAAATTATTTTGACGAAACCTAATAGTTTTTCAGAGCTCGGATCATTAACCGCCCATTATGATACGGACATTTCCACGGCTCCACGATCGGCTTTTCAATCGGAACGCCATCCTTGGTAAGGCTCCAGAACCACTCGCTGCCTTCCCTCGGATCCACCATCTTATCCTCAATATAGTGCATGCAGGAGCAGGCGGCATCCAGAAAACCTTCATTTCCGGTTTTCTTCCACTGATTCAAAAAGCCAAGCACCGTCTCGGCCTGGACCCACCAGATTCGGGTCTCATCCACCTTGCCTTTTTCGCATTCATTGGCCAGCGAAGAGCCGTCAAAGGCCTCCTCAAACACATGATCCGCCAGCACCTGGTCGATATCGTGAACCTGTTTGGACAAAACCGGATCCGCCAGCAGATCCACAGCCCAGTCGGCCAGCCAGCTGGATTCAATGTCATGACCATAGCTGTACAGATCCAGGATCGACCTGTACTGGCTGTCAAAGAAGACCAGATTGCGGCGAAGCTCGGGGCTGTAAATCTTTTCCGCATAAATCATAAAGACGCGGCGTAGTGTCTTTTCGAGGTGTGCGCGTGGCGCATCAACCTGTGCAAAGGCAGCGGCATCGTCCGTATGATGCCGGGAAACATAGCAAAGCTCCGCTTCGTAAAGGCCCGCATAGCCCTCCATCACATGGAGAAGCGTGTTCATGGTTTTGTCGGCCAGAACGCCGTTTTCCGACAGCTTTTCGTTGGACTGAGGCTTGAAATCCACCGTAAAAGCCTCCAGATAGCCGATCTCATCCGTCAGATGACTTTCAATGACCGCATAAATATCCCGGGCTATCTCAAGCGCTTCCTCGTTGCCGGTCAGCCGGTAATACGATCCAAGGGCATAGCAGGCGAAGGCCTGATTGTAGGTGTGCTTGGTAGAGTCCAGCGGTTTGCCGTCATAGGTCATGGACCAGTAAACGCCGCCGTTTACACGGTCCAGACAGTGATCCTTCAAAAATGCGTAGGCGTGATCGGCACCCTCGCGGCAGGAGGATGCGAACGCGCTTTTTCCTTCTGAATCAAACAGCATGGCAGCTTCCGAGAAGAACCACATAATGCGGCTGTTCAGAATGCAGCCCTTTTCTGCCCGGCGATCCAGGTTCAGATTGTAATCCATATAGCCGTAAAAACCGCCGTATTCCTTGTCCATCAGGCGCAGCCAGAAAGGAATGATATTCCCCTCCAGCATCTGCCTTGCGGCGGTTTTGATGTAAGTCAGCTTATCCATCAGAACACCCCCGGTTCAGTTTCCTCAGCGAATGCCCAGCTCGGTATCGGTTTCGGTCAGCTGGCTGTTCGCTTTGATATAGTCCACGACCTCGTCAACGGTGGTAAAGGCAAGGCCTACATAGCTGTCGGCGCAGCCATAGTAGATGGCCAGACGGCCGGTTTCTGCATCCTGAAGGGTGGCGCAGGGGAAGCACACATTCGGCACAAAGCCGCGCTCCTCGTACCATTCCTCCGGAGTCAGCAGATACGTGCCGCAGCGGTATTTCACGCGGCTGGGTTCATCCAGATCAAGAATCGCGCCGCCGATGGAGTAGACATAGCCATTGCAGGTGCCGGTCACGCCGTGGTAGAACAGAAGCCAGCCCTCGCTGGTTTCAATGGGCGCCGCGCCGCCGCCGATCTTCAGGGACTCCCACCAGTTGGAGCCTTTGCTCATGACATGACGATGACGGCCCCAGAACTCCATGTCGGGAGACTGGGAGAGGAAAATATCGCCGAAGGGCGTATGTCCTGAATCGCTGGGACGGGAGAGCAGGGTATAGTAGCCGCCGACCTTCCTGGGGAAGAGGACAGCATTGCGGTTGAAAGGAATAAAGGGGTTTTCGATGCGTACAAATGTCTTAAAATCCGTGGTCTTGGCCATGCCGATGGAGGCGCCATAGAAATCCTGGCACCAGATCACATAATAGGTGTCTTCTACCTTGACCAGACGGGGATCATAGGCATAACGGGGCATGAAATCGTTTCCGTTTTCATCTTTGAAGGGAATGCGCTCCTTGTCGAAATCCCAATGGATGCCATCCTGGCTGCGGCCAAGATAGATGAAAGGAATGCCGTTGGTAGCCTCGGCCCTGAAAACGCCGATATAGGCGCCTTCATAGGGCACGACCGCGCTGTTGAAAATCCGCGCAATGCCGGGAATCGGGTTGCGTCCGATAATAGGATTTTCGTTGTAGCGCCAAAGGGGCGCGCTGATTCCTTCTGGTTTGTCCTGCCACGGTATATTCGGAAGATTTCCGGTAATTAACTTGACGTTGCTCATAAGATTAACCTCCTTGAGAAAAGATCTTATTTTCAGTTTACCACAAATGGCACACAAGTAAAATAGAAAATTGTGGTTTTTGCACGAATAGAAGGGCAAAAAAGTCTGCGCTGGCGAATGGCCCTTAACAGCGTCTTGAAAAAAGATGTAAGTTGTTGTAAGGTATAAACAAATGAGAAGAGGAGGATGCCATGATCACAACCATTCATATAAAATCCATCGAAGAGCTGATGCCGCTGCTCAGCGAGCAGGAATGGCGGCCTGATCTTAAACGCAACCGCAACCTCTATGTATACCGCGGCATGTCCAACGTAGATTTCAAGATGGTAACCAGCCTGAAGCGCTGCTGCAAGGATCTGCAAAAGCAGCTGGAGCCCGCCATTCTTGCGAACTTCGCCAAGTATGCCGTCATTGAGGATCCCACCATTGCCCATTCCATCTGGCGCCAGATGATTCTCGGCCAGCATCATTCGCTGCCTACCCGCCTGCTGGACTGGACGCATTCCGCCCTGGTGGGCCTGCACTTCGCCACCGCCGAAGAGAACCTGGAAGCTATGGAAGAGCACGACTGCGTCGTCTGGCGCATCGATATGAATGAAATTCATTCGCTTCTGCCGGACCCCTATCAGGACGTCATCCGCCGCAACGTCTCCAGCGTCTTCTCCGTCGATATGCTGACCCAGGTGACGAACTCCCTCGACCAGTACGACCGGGATATGCAGGACAAGGCCATGGTGGTCATTGAGCCGCCTTCCATCAGCTCCCGCATCGTCAACCAGTATTCTTTCTTCTCCATTATTCCGACGGGCATGTCCGATGTGGAGAGTTTTCTGGACCGGAACACAAACAACACCGTCATGTACATCATCGACCGGCATCTGCGCTGGCGGATCCGCGACATGCTGGACCAGCTGAACATGAGCGAGCGCATCGTTTATCCGGGGCTCGACGGCCTTTCCAAATGGATCGCCCGG
>JAGBND010000027.1 GCA_017634575.1 Bacillota bacterium | reverse complement strand
GCCAACGGCCATTCGGACTCCGCTTCGCTTCGTCCTCATGTCCGTTGGGTCTTCCTGGATCAGTCGCGATAACAAGCCGCGCTGCGCGCTGCGCCAACGGCCATTCGGACTCCGCTCCGCTTCGTCCTCATGTCCGTTGGCGTCACAAAGAAAAATCCACCGGATTGAATGCAAGCATTCATCCGGTGGGTTTTTCTTTGTGACTTGTTATCGCTCAAAAAGAACGGGTCAGGCATTTGCCTGACCCAACATTTCCAAAGGAGAGGATCAATAAAACATGAAAAAACTATGGTCTTATGATAATCGAAATATATGAACAAAATATGTACGGGAATTTAAACATAGATTTTTTCTTTGTAATATAATTGTAACCATTTTGTCATGCTTGTAACAAAAGAACCCCGGTTAAACCGGGGTTCTTGAAGTCATATGAGTTTCGTCGGTTCTAATTCAGTTGATTATGAATTATTTGCCGATGAATCTGTCATGACGAGCCTGATACTGGTCGATGATCTGCTGCAGTCCAAGACCGTCCAGAGTCTCAACCATGGTAGGAATCTCGTCTACGCTGCTGTTGCTAAGAGCAAGAGCAGACATGTACTCGTAAGACGTATCAGCAAGAGTGCTGTACAGGTCATTGTACAGAGCAGACTCTTCAGAGGTAGCAGCAGCAAGGCAGCCAGATACGTCGATAGAGCAGTAGTGCTCCCAGTTGTTGATGGTCTCGTAGCAAGCTTCTCCTTTCGGAACAGCCCAAGGCTCGGTACCGTTAACAAGCTGGTCGATATCGTTGTCAAGGAAGTAGTAGGTCATATCCGGGAACAGAGCACGGCTGTACAGGTGTTTACCATAGGAAACACGCAGGTCAGCTTTTTCCTGGATGAACTTGTTCTGCTGGTCAAGGTCAAACTCAAGGTCAACGCCTTCAACGTTTGATTTGCCCTTCAGGAACTGTTTCTCGCCATTGACGACTTCGTAGTTGATTCCTTCAACACCGTAGTTGATCAGGTCGATGCTGGCATCGGAGTAGTAAACATCCAGGAAGTCAGCGCCAAGCTGAGCGTCGGTAAGCTGAGAGGTGAAAATGAAGTGATCCCACATGTAGATCGGGTCTTCCAGAGCCAGCAGAGGAGTAACGCCTTCGATAGCTGCGAAAGGCATAATCTCAGCGTAGCAAGCGGTGATCTGACCGTTCTCATCTTTAGCGGCATCAATCAGGGGCTCGTAACCGGTAGCATTCGGATAGGTGGTATAAGCACCGATCTGGTTGTTAGCGGCTTTGTTACGAAGCTCGGTGGTAGAAGCAAGCATGGATTCATCCATCAGACCATCTTTGATCATGCCCTGAATCCAGGAGATGTAATCCGTGAAGCCCTGCTGTTTCCACATGGAAGTAGCTTCGTCGTTGTCCCAGTTAACATTGACAAGACCACGAACCAGACCAAACCACATAGCCTGACCGTCGTTACCGTTGTCAACACGATAGGAGTAAACGTTGTTGCCGGGAACATTAGCACCGGTTCCGGAAGGATCCTGCTCGTTGAAGGTCTTCAGGATATTGCGGTACTCGTCCAGCGTGGTGGGGTAGTCAAGGTTGTACTTCTGCATCCAGTCATAACGGATGTTAACACCAACGTTGGTACCATGCTCACCAAAGGTGCCGTTCCAACGGGTGATGTACAGGTTGGGCAGCCACCAGATTTTTCCATCCAGAGCAACCTTGGCAAGACCGGCTTTACCAAATTCGTTAACTTCGAAGAAGTTCTTGGCGGTGCCGTCGCCACCCTCGATCAGAGGAAGGATGTCAAGGATCAGGCCGTTGTCAGCCAGAGCCATAACTTCGTTATCAGACAGGTTGTAGTAGCAGAACATCGGGATATTGCTCATAGAAGCGAAACGAGTCTGCAGAGCGGTCTGATACTGGTCGTCAGCAATGAACTCAGGAACCATGTTGATGTTCTTTGCTTCCATCATTCTGCGAAGAGCCTGCCATGCAGTGAACTCTTCCATGGTGTTGGCCATGGTGAAATAGCTTCCCATGTGTTCGTCGCCAAGAGCGGTGAAATCACGTAAGCCGGAGTTGTCTGCAGGAGCAGTTGAAGTCTCGGCAGAGGCTTCGTTGGTAGCCGCAGAAGTTTCAGTCGCAGTACTGCTTTCAGTAGTTGCAGCAGAATCTGTTGTAGCGGCACTGTCGGTGCTTCCACCACCGGAGCAGCCGGCCAACAGAGAAATGCACATAGCAGCAGCTAAAAGCACTGTTAACAGCTTTTTCATGTTGTTACCTCCTAAGTATTTAGCAAAATGCATGATTTTGCCATTGAGATACGCCCATCGTAACACAATGTTCACAAATTGTCAACTGATAAATGCCGATATATCCCTTAGAAAGCAAAAATATTGAAAATTGTTTGTAATATTACTGTAACATTGGCGGCTTCAGGACTGTCCGCGCATGAAAAACACTTCCTGCTCGTTTACCGGGCGGTCGTACTGGGAGATGAAATCTGTTCAAACCGGTTGGTATAGACAGGCACGCCCTCTTTTCCGTTATAGGGAAGGCGCGGTTCATCCAGCTCCGACAGCGCGTTGTCGTCTCCTCCCAGATAGCACAGAATCCGGTAGATCGCCGTATCGCATCTTGCCAGCACAGATCCGTACCGCATATCCAGAATATCCCATCCGAAAAGCCGGTAAGTCTTCTGCCACAAATCTCTATGGAAGCGTCTAAGGAGGCGGATCCTGTTCATGGCCTCGGGGATCACTTCTTCGGCCAGAGAACGCAGCCCCTGCCGGTTCTGATGCAGATAGGCATCTCTCAGCCTGATTCCCAGATCCGCTTTCAGCGCCAGCGCATGACAGATATAATAGTAGAAACGCATCAGATCCGCATAGGGACCGTTCTTCGCTGCCGCCCGCTCAAAGGCTTTCGTCAGCGATTCATAGAAAGCTGCCGTCTTCTCCCCATCAAAATTGGCGTCAAACAGACCCTCCAGCACATCCTGATACATCAAAAACTTGCTGGCGCTGTAGGTTTTGCCGGATTCCCTGTCCGTTCCGGGGATATAGTTGATATCCGCAAAGCGCATAAAGTCATCCCAGCAATCCCCCGTCACAAAATCAAACCGACGGGCAATTTCTTCCATGGATGGATCTTTCCGATAGCCGTGCTCCGCATAGAAGCAGAGTCCCGGCAGCGTGGCGAACACATTGCACTCGGTTCCGCAGTCGCCCCACACGGTAATCAGCACTTCCCTGATTCCCTTTTCCTTGCAGGCCATGACAGCCGGATAGGAATTTCTGAAGGTAACAGGCCAGTCGGCGCCAAAGCCAAGCCAGGTCCAGATGCCGCCGGCAAAAATGACCTTTGACGGATCCGAAGCCAGAAAACAATGCTTGTCGATATGATGCAGATAATCTTCTTTGGTATCGTGGTAATAATCCCAGTAGACAAGCTCCATGTCTGCGGGCACCGCCTCTTTGGAGGATGGCGGGAAAGCAAAGGATGGATCCACGTAATAGCTGCCGTCCGGCGTTTCCGCGCGGAAAAACATATCCGCCCACATCATGGGCTCAAGCCCCAGCTCCCGCACGATTTTGATCACCCGCTGCAGGTGTTCATGCATAATGGCTGTTTTTTCGGTATAGCCATGAAGCCTCAGATATTTGCCCAGTCCAAGCTGCCAGGCCTCATCCATGCCGATATGGATCCGGCGGCTTCTCAGAGGTGCCGACGCGGATTCGATCATGCGGCGGATAAACTCGTATACCTTCTCCTCCCCCACCAGCAGGCATTCGTCGTCCTCGGCCAGATCGCCATAGACGCCGTTCCAGCGCAGGGTATTGGCCATGTGGGCCAGCGTCTGGATGCAAGGGATTACCTCGATGCCAAGGGCGTCGGCATAATCATCGATCGCTTTCATATCGGCCTGGGTATATTTCCCCCGCATATAGCCAAAATAAGGCTCACCTTCTACCACATAGCTGTCTTCGCAATAGAGCATGAACATATTCAGGCCCATCTGCGCCATGGTCCGAAGCAGCCTTTTCACCGAGGCCAGATTGATCACCGCGTTTCCCTGGGAAACATCGTACATGGGCCCGTTCAGGGTAAAATACATCTTTTCCTGAATCGCAAACGCTTCCGCTGAGGATTTGGAAAGCTGCTGCAGGCAGAGGGACAGGGCTCTGAAAAAAGTTACTCTTCGGCTGTAAGAGAGGTTAATCACCTTTTCTTCCCGATTAGGGTCAAAGGAAACCTCCAATACGTCCCCCTCGGTCTTTGAGGCCCTCACCCAAAAATCGGCCTCTTCCCGTGATGCCTCCAGGATTCCCATGTCTTCTTTCACAAGCGCAAGACCTGCCTGAACCTCCTGCATGTCGCCGTAAAAATACAGTTTCATGTTATGCCTCCATAGAAAATTTACTTGATTTCTTCCGTATCCTGCAAAACCCTTCTGATATCCGCCAGCACCACTTCGGAAATCTGGTTTCCCCCTTCGCTGATGGTAAAAAGCACCTGCCTGGCATCCTCCAGCTGAGTCTTCAGCCTGGCATTTTCGCTTTGAAGCGCCTCCGTCCGGATGGACAGCTCGTACAGTTCCTTGGCCTGCTGACGCATCTGGTGCGGCCTGTACAAATAGCTGATAAACAGCCCACCCAGCAGCACGCCGACTGCAAACAGAACAAACTGAGACAGAATCATCTTTTTGTCCCGGATCAGCTGCGCTTTTTCCCGGTCGCCGGAAAGGTCGGAAGGATCCGCTTCGTTCAGCAGCCGCTCGGCCTCCTCCTTGGCTGTCCGGTCCCGAATGTCTTCCAGCTTTTCCTCCTCCGCGCCCTGACTAAGCCTTTCTGTAATCAGCGCTTCATAGCGGATGCAGTCAGGATGGAGTCTGGTAACCGCCTGAGCCATGGCCAGGGCTTCCCGCGCTCTGGCATATTCTTCCTTATTAATATAACAGGCGCAAAGCAGCAGATGGGCTTTCACAAACCGCGGATTCAGCTGCCCGGCCTTTCTAAGCCGCACCAGGGCAAAGTCCCCCTGCCCCTGCCTTGCCATGTCCAGGGCTTCATTGTACAAAATAAGGCTTTGCCCCATATTCGAAATCAGCTGGGGCTCCTTGGCAATCTCCGATAAATAGTATGCAGCCCGGTTCCGATCCGCCCTGACAAACAGGGACAGGCGCCAGGTGTGAATCGCTTCTGCCAGCTCCCCGGTCTGGAACTGTAAAAGTCCCAGCAGGTTTCTGGCTTCTATGTTAAACTTATCATAACGGATGGATTTCTCAAGCAATGAAATCGCATGAACATAATCTCCGTCTCCCGCCGACCTTGCCGCATTCAGGTAGTAAAGATCCGAGGTGCTCCTCAGCTTTTCCCTGGTTTTGCGTTCGATGGTTCGGGGAGACTCATAACGCATTTGATCCGGCATTCTTTAGTTTCCCCATCGGTTTGATGAATCAGCCTGACGATCCGATGACAGCTTGGCTGCCCGGGTTCCCACCACTTCATTTTCCGCAAAGATCCGGGCAATATCCAGAATGTCCCTGGTTTCATCTCCCGAATACACATCCCCCTTGGCGGGATCCTTAACCTCGCTCACCTCTCTGCTTCTGGTATACCGAAGCAGTTCTTTTTGAAAATCAAACATTCTTGTTACTCCTTCCACCATCCAGTACCTTCAGGATATCTCCGATCAGATAAAGGGATCCGGCGCATACCACCAGTCCCGGCTTTTGTTCATTCTCCCCTTGGCCATCCGCTAGCCGGCATGCGAGAGCCATGGCATCCTCAAGCTGCGGAACCTGCGCGCAGGGCTTATCCGGACAGGTCTGATTCCAGATTTCGGCAAACCAATCCAGGTTGTCTTCTCCGTGAATAGCGGTAATGACTGCCTGACGAATGGCGCGGCATTCCCCCAGTTCCCTTAGAATTCCCGTAACATCTTTCTTTCCCAGGGCGCTGAACAAAAGAACGCAGCTTGAATCCGGGCAGTTGTTTTCCAGAAACCGACGAAGCATCATCGCTCCGCCCGGGTTATGGGCTCCATCCAAAAGCAGTGTGCGCCCATGCCAAAGCCTGAAATCCATTCTCCCGGGCCATCTGGTTTCCTCCAGGCCTATCAGAAGGGCTTCATCCGGTATCTCCAGCGTCTCTCTCAAAAGCCGGATGCAGCAGAGCACCGCGGCCAGATTCTGCTTTTGATAATCCCCTGCCAGGGGTGTTTTTAATGCAGGAAGATTTTGTCTTTTCCGCTCGTTATCGAGCATGACCAGATCTTTTTCTTCGGTGCCGTAGAAAGGCGCTCCGATGCTTTGGGCCATGCTTTTGACGGTTTCTCTGACCTCACCGGGATTCTGGGCCAGCACCACCGGGATCCCCGGTCGAAGAATCCCGGCTTTTTCTCCCGCAATCGCCGTCAGCGTATCCCCAAGGACCTTGGTGTGGTCAAGGCTGATGCTGGTGATCAGGGTGAGAATCAATTCAGGGGGTTCCACAATATTGGTGGCGTCCAGCCGGCCGCCGACGCCGGTTTCCAGCACGCAGATATCGATGTTCTGCTCGGCAAAGAACAAAAAGCCCATGGCTGTCAGAATTTCAAAAAAGGTGCAGTGGTTTTCACCATCTCTGACCATGGCTTCTATTTCGGATTTGACCACAAGTCCTATTCTGACAAAGTCCTCTTCCGATATTTCCTGTTTGTCCACCCGAATCCGCTCCGTATAGGAAACCAGGTGAGGAGAAGTGAAGAGGCCTGTTTTATAGCCAGCGGATTGCAAAATGCCCTGGAGCATCGCGCAGCAGGATCCTTTTCCATTCGTTCCGGCCACATGGATGGTTCGAAAATGCTTCTGCGGATCTCCCAGCCGATGCATCAGCTTTCGGATATTATTGGTTCCATCCTTGTGGCCATAGAGGGGCACCTCTTCCAGCCATGCGATAAACTCCTGATAGATCATAAATCAACCTCAATTCATTCATGTGTATGTTGAAAAACAAGTAAAAACAGAGTAAGATATATGGATGATTATAATTCATCATCCCAGGAAACACAATAGTTCCACGAACAGGAGAGTTCCCTACTTATGTTTAAAAACATCAACAAACGAAACCTGCTCATTACCGCCATCTGCGCACTGGTCCTTCTGATCTTCACGCTGTTTATGCGTGGGCTCCTCTTTGCAAGGTCCTTTCATGCCTTTATGCTGCTGCTTGGAGATTCCTTGCTGGTTGCCAGCATTATCTTTGGCTCTCTCTGGCTGCTCAGCCTGGCCTGGTACCACGGCGTATTCGATGTGGTTCTTTACATCAAAGACGGCGCAAACCGGATGCACGTGGAAAACGGCAGGGTCGTTCCCAAAAGATCCCTTCGCGAATATGGCCTCGATAAACAAAAGACAAGAAACTGGCCAACGCATTTTCTTATTGTATTTCTCTGTTTGCTGATACTGGCTTTGATCTTCTCGCTGCTCGCCATCAGCACAGCCTCTGCCTAAAGGAGTCTTCCTGCGCCCAGCCGACAAAACCGCCGGATAAACCAAATAACCGCCCGGATAGACGGATTTTTCTCTTTGCAACTGCATCCGTCTGTATGATATCCATCAGTATTACCACTTTTGACCGCTCACTATTCTTTTACCTATGGAGGCATCACATCATGCTGGATGTTCAGAACGTCACCAAGAAATATGGAAAGCTGCTGGCCTGCGACCAGGTCAGTTTTCATCTGGATCCGGGAAGCGTTACGGTTCTGCTCGGGCCTAACGGAGCCGGCAAAAGCACCATCATGAAAGCCATTATCGGCTTTCTACGCTACGATGGGGCTGTTTTTGTCGGGGGATATCCCAACAAAACCGTTGAAGCCAAAAGAATTCTTGGCTTCATTCCGGAAATGCCTGCGCTCTACCCCAATCTGACGGTTTCGGAGCACATGGAATTTCTGGCCCGCGCCTACAAGCTGACCAATTACAAAGACCGCATCGATCAGCTGCTGGATCAGTTTGAGCTGTCCGACAAGAAAAAGAAGTTCGGCGACGAGCTCTCAAAGGGCATGCAGCAGAAGCTGAATATCTGTCTCGGTCTTTTGCCCGATCCTCAGATGCTGATGCTGGACGAGCCCATGATCGGCCTGGATCCTCACGCCATCAAAACCCTGAAGACCTCTATCGAGGACATGCGCGCCGCCGGCAAGACGCTGCTGATCAGCACCCACATTATCGACAGTGTCGATATGCTGTGGGACCGCGCGCTGATTATGCAGAGCGGCCATATTAAGGCCAACATTACCAAAAACGAGCTGGATCAGGATGGCCGCACTTTGGAAGAGCTTTTCTTTGCTGTCACGGAAGGCATCGATTCCGATGCCATGAAACAGGGCGAAGCGGCTTTTGTGGATGAGGAACCCGAAAAACCCCAGCCCAAACGCGGTCTGTTTGGAGGCAGAAAGTCATGAGGCTTTTTTTCTACTATGCGCTGCACTCCTTTAAAAATCAGCTGAAAAAACTGTTTAAATCCTGGTTTCTGATTTTCTTTCTGGTTTGCTTTCTGGTAGGCGGCGGTATCGGAGCCGGCATTGCCGCCTTGGAGGATGCCGCCGAGCCAAGCGAGGAAACCGCTGCGGAATTGGAAGAAGCGCTTCCTGAGGATGATGAATCAGCGGAGGAGGACGCTTCGAAGCCTTCGGCGGTGGAGCTGCTCGGGCTGACGACGACCGGCGTGATTGAGTTCTTTGCAGGTCTGGTGATTCTGATTGTTTATGTGGTAGAAATTCTGGGGGCCGACCGGAACGGTTCAAAAATCTTTTTGCCGGCGGATGTTCCCTTGCTTTTTGCCGCCCCTATGAAGCCAACCTCTGTGCTGATGTTCCGTTTAATGACCCAGCTGGGTCTGGCGCTTTTGGCCAGCATCTATATGGTTTTCCAGCTTCCCAACCTGATTCTGAACGCAGGGCTTTCCCTTTGGCAGGGGCTGGCCATTATGGCCGCCTACGCGCTGACCATTATTTCCGGAAAGCTGATCCAGGTGCTGCTGTATGCCGTCTGCTCTACCCATCCCCAGTGGAAGCCCATGATCCGCCGCGGGGTGTACGTCCTGCTGATTCTCATTGCAGGGGGACTGATTCTTCATCTGCATACAGGATCCTTCCTACAGCAGGGCATCCGCGGCATTGTTACCGGTTCTGTAGAGGCTTTTAGCGTGCCCTGGACCCGGTTCATTCCTTTATGGGGATGGATCAAGGGATTTCTGGGCTCTGCCTGCAGCAGCGATCTGTCCGGATCCATGATCTACCTGGGCGTGACCATTTTAGGCATTGTGGCGCTGATTTATCTCATCGGGCATGTGAAAGCCGACTTCTACGAAGATGCCATGGCCCAGTCCGAGGAAACCGCCGAGCTTCTGGCCAAAGCCCAGCAGGAGGGTGGTCTGTATGTTTCCAGACGCAAGAAAGACCGCAGCGATAAGCTGCTTCGCGATGGCCTTTCCAAGGGCTCCGGAGCCAATATTTTCTTCCATAAAACCATGTACAACCGGCGCCGTTTCGCCCATCTGGGCTTTTTCACCAAAACCAGCGAAACGTACCTGATCGCGGCCATCCTGATCAGTCTGTTTCTGCGCTTTGCCCTCGATACAAGGACGATCCTTCCTGTGGTTCTGACCATGGCCGGCGTTGCCTTTTTCCGCTCCCTGGGCAATCCGCTGGATCAGGATACCCGCCAGAGCTATTTTATCCTGATCCCCGAAAAGACAGGATGGAAGCTTTTCTGGGCTTTGCTTGGCGGATGCACGAACTGCCTGCTGGATGCTTTGATCGGTATGATTCCTGCTATTTTGATTCTGCAGGCAAACCCGCTGGAGGCGCTGGTCTGGCTGCCGGTCATCGTTTCCGTGGATCTGTTTGCCACCATCGTGGGAACCTTTATTGATCTGTCTATTCCTATCCATACAGGCAAAACCATCAAGCAGCTGGTGCAGATCTTGTTTATCTATTTCGGTCTGCTGCCGGACATTATTGTCATTGTCATTTGCCTGGCCCTGCTGCACTCCACGACGGCTGCCGTGCTGGGAACGCTCATTATCAACGTGGGCCTTGGCGCTATTTTCTTCTTCCTCAGCGTGCTGGCAATCGATCATTGCTTTGGCAAATAGCCGCTGGGCATTACAGGATTTTCAAAAAACGAAGGACCGATGCATGCCGGTAAAGATCCGGCGCGCATCGGTCCTTTTTGATGGTGCAGGCTTTGACTGCATCCAGCTGCATTCCATTAAGCGCGGTTACATGCAGATGCACGCAAATGCAGACATACAGCGCTTCCCTGAAGGTCCGGATTTATGCGCTCTGAAGCGCAGTCTCCAGGGCGCGGGCAAGCTGATCCGGGCAGGAGGTGGGCTTGAAGCCGCAGGTATTGCCTTTGAGAAGGTCAATCAGGTGCTGAGCATCCTGGCCTTCCACCAGTTTGCTGATGCCTTTCAGGTTGCCGTTGCAGCCGCCGACAAAGGCTACATTGTAAACTTTTCCATCTTTCAGATCGAAATGAATTTCTGAAGAACAGGTTCCGCTGGTTTTGTATGTGTACATATTGGATTCCTCCCTTTGATAAATGGAACACAGGTGAACACAGAGAACCGTCCCCTGTGCAACACCTCCGATTCGTTTCCTTGTAAACCAAATGATATTATAGCAGATTCAGCATAAAATGAAAAGATGTTATTAAGGGAATTTTGAAAAGGTCTTTCCATCAGGGTTTTCTTCTGTTATAATAATCAGGCCGGCTTTTTTGAAAGCCGAATGCAGCTGTTTTGGGCATTATTTTCAGGCCGACCATCTGCGTCTGAATGTCAGAGATTATCCAACAAAGGAGACCGCTTTGAGTACTGCAGGTTTAAAAAAATCACGAACACGGGACATGACTTCCGGCTCTATCGTACAGCAGATTATTATGTTTTCCCTGCCCCTGATGCTGGGAAACATTTTCCAGATGCTTTACAATACGGTCGACTCGATTGTTGTCGGCAATTTTGTAGGAAAAGAAGCGCTGGCGGCGGTGGGCTCCACCACCATGATCGTCAATATGCTGGTGTTTTTCTTTAATGGCTTTTCCATTGGCGCCTGTGTCATTATCGGGCAGTATTTCGGCGCCAGAGATATGGAAAAGCTTCATAAATCCGTCGAAACCACCATGGCCGTCACCTTTGTCTTCTGCGCGGTCATGACAGCCATCGGCGTGTTGGGCGTTCGGCCCATGCTGCGCTTTATGTCCACGCCGGATGATGTGTTTGAAGACGCCACTACCTATCTGACCATCTATTTCTGGGGAATCAGCGGCCTTCTGATCTACAATATGGGAAGCGGCATCCTGCGCGCGGTGGGCGATACCACAAGACCCCTGGCCTTTCTGATTATCACCAGCATTTTGAATATCATCCTGGATTTGCTGTTCGTGGTTGGTTTCCACATGGGGATCGAAGGCGTCGCCTACGCCACCATTCTTGCCCAGTTTGTTTCGGCTGTGCTGACCCTGGTCCTGCTGACCAGATCCAAAGACATCTACCGGCTCAGCTGGAAGGATCTTAGCATCGACTTTAAGCTCCTTGGCCGCATTTTTGCCGTGGGCCTCCCGGCAGGCATCCAGTCGGTCATCACCGCCTTTTCCAACATTTTTGTCCAGTCCTATGTGAACTTCTTCGGATCCAGCTGCATGGCAGGCTGGAGCTGCTACAACAAGCTGGATTCCTTTATTATGCTGCCTATGCAGTCCATGGCCATGGCTGCCACCACCTTTGTCAGTCAGAACATCGGCGCCGGCCAGGAGAAGCGGGCGGATCGGGGCACCTATACCACCATTGGCCTGTCCGTTTTAACGACAGCTTTCATCGCCCTGGTGCTGGTGATATTCGCCCGCCCCGCCATCCGGCTGTTCTCAAAAGATGAATCCGTCATCAGCTTTGGCGTTTTGTTCCTGCGCTGGAACACCTTCTTCCTGCTGTTCAACTGTGTCAACCATGTGCTGGCCGCCGCCCTGAGAGGCCGCGGGGATTCCAAAGCGCCCATGGTGATCATGCTGATCGCCTTTGTGGCCATCCGGCAGGTCTATCTGTTTATCGTGACGCACTACATCAGCAATACACCGCTGCTGGTAGGCCTCGGCTACCCCGTTGGATGGGTCAGTTGCTTTATTCTGGAAGTGAGCTACCTCATCTACCGGATGAAACGCGGCTGGAAAACCGTAAAGGTTTAAGGATCAGGCTTTCTGCTCTAGCCAGAAATTAAGAAATATTGTATTGATCTCGATAGCTCTATCTTGTATAATAGATTCTGTGATGCACGAAGCCGGATCGGTTCATGTAATATGTCATATTATATTCTCTCCGGTAACTGTTTCCCAAAAACTTCAAAGAGAGGCACCCCACCATGCAGGACCTTTTTAACAAATTCGCAAAATACACGTTAGCCAGAGATCTGCGGGCGATGGATCTTTTCCCTTATTTCAGAGAGCTTCAGTCCAGACAGGATACGGAAGTTATTATGGAAGGAAAACGCCGGATTATGCTGGGCTCCAACAACTATCTGGGTCTGACCACAGAACCCTCCATTATTCAAAAAGCCAAGGACACCCTGGATGAATACGGAACCGGCTGCTCCGGTTCGCGCCTTCTGAACGGCACGCTGATTCTTCATCAGCAGTTTGAAAAAGAGATGGCTGAGTTTTTAGGAAAAGAGGATGTGGTCAGCTTTTCCACCGGCTTTCAGTCGAATCTTGGCATTATCTCCGCCCTTGCCGGCCACGGCGATTACGTGATCTGCGACAGGGAAAACCACGCATCCATCTATGATGGCTGCCGGCTTTCCGGCGCTAAGATGCTCCGCTTCAAGCATGCCGATATGGACGGCCTTGAAAAATGCCTGAAAACCGTTCCGGAAAACGCCGGCTGTCTGGTGATTACCGACGGCGTCTTTTCCATGGGCGGCGATATCGCCAATCTTCCCCGGATCTGCGAGCTGGCAAAGGCCTACGGCGCCAGGGTGATGGTGGATGATGCCCACGGCTTAGGCGTCATCGGAAAAGGCGGACGGGGAACTGCCAGCTACTACGGCCTGGAGGATCAGGTGGACGTGATCATGGGGACCTTCTCCAAGTCCTTGGCCTCCCTTGGCGGATATATGGCCGCCTCCGCCGAAGCCGCAGACTTTGTCCGCTGCAATTCCAGACCCTATATTTTCTCCGCCTCCGTCCCGCCGGCCTGCATCGCGGTGGCCACCGCTTCCCTGCAGCTTCTCAAAGCCCATCCGGAACGGGTGGATCAGCTCCAGGAGATCGCCGCCTACCTGCGGAAACTGCTGAAAGAGAAAGGGGTTAAAATCAGAGAAGCCGAAACGCCGATCATACCGATTTTCACCTACGATACCGTCCGTACCCTTAAAATTCAGAAAGCCCTCTATGAAAAAGGCGTTTATGTCAACGCCTCCGTTCCTCCCGCCACGGCGCCAAACGAAGCCCTCCTCCGCGTCAGCCTGATGGCAACGCATACCAGAGCGCAGGTGGAGGAAGCTGCGGAAATAATCGCGGAAACGATGGCGGAATTTCCGGAGGAGGAAGGATAATTATCGCCTTTCGGTCGCCGTCATATATATAACCTCTGCGTCACGCAGAAAGAGGCCTTATGGCGGCGACGCCAATTTAATACTATTTATGCATTGAACACATATTTATTTAGTCTGTCAAACGCCTCCACAATATAGTCTTTCGGCAGCGCCAGGTTCATGCGGATATGGCAGGGGCCGTGGAAGCCTCTTCCGTCCTGCCAGTAGATGCCGTATTCCTGGCCTTTTTTCTGCAGTTCATCGATGCTTACGCCGTGGGTTTCGCACCATTTGGTGCAGTCCAGGAAAAGCATATAGGTTCCTTCCGGCTTTGACACCTGAACGCCGTCAAAATGATCGCGGATGAAGTCGCAGGCGTAGTTGATGTTCTCGCTGAGAACCTGGCAGAGTTCATCCACCCACTGGTATCCTTCATCCTGGTAGGCGCCGATCAGGGCATGCATGGAAAGCACGTTCATGGAATTGTAATGGGAAAGGGACGACTCTTTGTCCATTCGCTCTCTGATCCAGTCGTTGTAAACGATATGGTAGGATCCCACCAGACCGGCCAGGTTAAAGGTTTTAGACGGCGCATACATAGCCGCCGTGCGCATTCTGGCGTCTTCCGAAACCGACTGTACCGGGATGTGCTTATGTCCGTTCAGCATCAGATCCGACCAGATCTCGTCAGAGACTACATAAACGTCATATTTTTTGAACAGCTCCATGGCCTTCTCGATTTCCCATCTTTCCCAGACACGGCCGCAGGGATTGTGGGGGTTGCAGAACACCGCGGCATGGATATGCTGGGTTTTCAGCTTCTCCTCCATGTCTTCAAAGTCCATGCGCCATACATGGTTCTTGTCCTGCACCAGAGGCGAAAGGACCATATCATATCCGTTGTTGCCAAGGGCTCCTGTGAAGCCTACATACGTGGGTGTATGCAGCAGCACCTTGTCGCCTCTGGAGCAAAAGACGTTCAGCGCCGAGACAACGCCGCCCAGCACGCCGTTCTCGTATCCGATGTGCTTTTTCTCCAGCCCTTCTACCCCATTGCGGTTATGCTGCCAGCGGATGATCGAATCAAAATACTCGTCTCTCGGTGAGAAATAGCCAAAAGCCGGATGGGAAGCCCGCTTAATAATGGCTTCCTGAATCGTTGGCAGACACAGAAAGTTCATATCTGCAACCCACATGGGAATCGGCTCGAAGCCTTCCTTCGCCTTTTCAAACCAGCCCGGCGCCGGATCTACGGCGATGGAATCCATCCCGTGGCGGTCAGGGCGGGTGACAAAATCATACTTCACGGTAGTGCCCTCCTGAAATTGATATTCGTAACGGTCCTTTCCCTGCTCTGATCAAAAAGCAGTCTGAAGGATCTTTTTATTTAACAATGATATTCGACCAGAAGAACTTTCCATCCGCGTCCCTGCCCTCAATGCGGACAAACCGGTCCATATCGCTAAGGGTATAGGATGCGCTGGTGATCGTCTTTCCTTCTTCCTCCGGATAAGCCGTGCGTTTGCTGTTATAAAGCGCATTCGTCATAAAACGGATATAGCAGACCTCGGAGGTCTTAACGCTCACCGTCAGTGTTCCATCGTGACGCTCGGTTTCGATCTGGAAAATCTTCGGGCCCTGCGTGCTGTAGAATTTTCCGTCAAGCAGCGCCTGATGGATGGAGGGCCAGTTGTTCTTTTCCGCCTGCACCATCACCCAGCCCCCAAAGGGATCCCTGTCGTAAAAATGTGTATCGTCCACGGCGGTGATCAAAGGATATCTGCCTCTCGAGGCCATCATATCGACGTACAGATCGGACACGCCCCTGCCGCTGTAGGCTTCGGAAACCGAATTAAAGATTTCTATGGCATCGTATCGTTCCAGCTGCAGGCATTCTTCCACTGTCATCAGAGACCAGTTAGGATGCGCCAGGGTGGCAAAGCCGTCCGCCTTGTGAATGGCGTCCACGATTTCCTGAGGCGTCCAGTCGTTTGTCTGGGGAACAAAGGACCTCAGACCAACGCCGGTGATGTGATAGGCATGCTCCGGTCCCTTTGCCATAAAATTCCGGTCAAACTCCGTGGAGGGAATCACCAGAAACCGGTAATCATCCGTGCCATTCAGCGCCTCATTGATCACCGTTCCCTCTGCAAGCACATCCTCCAGGGCGGTTCCGGCCATTTCGCAGGTACCGTCTTTTTTTTCGATCAGCCCGCCGAAGCGCTTCCGATGGTCGGTGATAGCCAGAAAGTCGTAGCCCTCTTCCCGGTATCTGCGGATGCTTTCCTCGGGAGAAACTTCCCCGTCGGAAATGGTGGTGTGCGTATGAAGGTTTCCTCTCAGAAAACGTCCCTGTTCATTGAATAGTTTCATGGTTTTAACCTCGCTTTAGTCTTCATCCGAAAGCGGTTCCAGCCGCAGATGCCAGCTGAACTTATCCTCATCAAACCGATAGGCCTTATCCAGTCTTGGTCCGCAGCTGTTGGAGCCAATGCCGTTCATTTTGTAATCCATCCACACCTCTGTGCCTGGAGCGCTCTCCAGCTCAAAAGCGTGGGCTTTCTTTGTCAGCTCTTCACGGGTATATTCCAGAAGTCCAAAGCTGAAGGGTTTTTCCGAAGAAGCCTTCAGTCCGTATCCGGCCTGATCGGTAACCTCTGCCCATAGGGTTCCAAAGTGGGATCCGGTCTCCTGGGGTTTCAGGTAGGGCTCGTAGTTGTCCTTCGCATTGGTTTCAAAATATCCCATGCGGCTTGCCTGATGCTTGTCCACATAGCTTTCTTCAGGGCCATAGCCATAGTAGGCAGCCTGATCCATGTTTTTCTGAAGCTGCATGCGCAGGCCGAACCGAGGCAGATCCCAGGTCATTGCCGGATCCTTCACCGCTTTCACCTGCAGATCCAGCCGGCCATTCAAATCAATGAGCCAAGTCAGATCCAGCTTCAGAATCGGCTGAAGATAGATGGGCGCCAGAGACATTTTAACCTGCAGTTTTGCGATTCCCTCTTTTACGCTGCATTTTGCGGAATATACCTTGGGAAGCGCTCTGTCATATCCGCACTTTTCCCATGCCAGCCGGATATTGCGGTCATTGTCGGTGGGCGCGCGCCAAATGGAAAACTCAAGAGGCGCTTTCAAAAGCTCTTTCTGATGAAACGTCAGGGAGGTAAAGCTTCCTTTGATCTTATCAAATTCATAGCGGAAGGCATCTGCGCTGATTACGATGGTTCTGGAATCTTCCTTTACAAGGATCTTCTTTTCACCCGGCTTCAGGGCAGGAAGCGCCCGCTTTTCTTCCCGAAGCTTCAGCTGATCAAAGCCCATTTCCCGTCCGGCCTGGGTCAGCAGATCGTCATTTCTTTGGATATAGAAAAGGTTCAGGTATACATCTCCCTCTTCCGGCACATCCAGCGGAAGATCCACGCGGCAGGTCTTGTGCGGCGCGCAGGAGATTTCCGGCAGGAGCAGGCTGCCGATGACTTCTCCATCTTTGACCAGCTCCACATAGCCCGCAAGAATCTCTGAAAGATTTGTAAAATCCAGATAGTTCTTCAGGCTGATGCGGACATTGCCTTCACTGATCTTCAGAAGACGCGCCCGCACCGGACGGATGACCTGCTTATACTCCAGCAGGCTCTCGCTGACGCTTCGGTCCGGATATACCAGACCATCCATGCAGAAATTGCCGTCATGGGGGAATTCACCGAAATCGCCGCCATAGAAGAATTTGGGCTTTCCATTGGGCGCGGTTCCCATATACACGCTGTGATCGCACCATTCCCATACAAAGGCGCCGCATACTTCCTCGTGTCTTTCAAAGCACTGGAAATAATCCTCTGCATCGCCGGGGCCGTTGCCCATGGCATGGATATATTCACAAAGAATATAGGGTTTGTCATAGGGCTTCTTTTCAAAGTATTCATCGATGTCAGCCACGGAGGGGTACATGCGGCTGTAAAGATCGATCATGGAAAAATCGCCGGTATGATAGGTGGGATCATCATGCGCCCGCTCGTAATGGGTCAGCCTGGAGGGATCGTAGGATTTGATCCATCTTCCGGACTTTTCAAAGTTCACGCCGGAACCCGCCTCATTACCCAACGACCAGATCAGAACCGCTGCCTGGTTTTTGTCGCGGATGACATTTCGCATCTGCCGGTCCAGGTTGGCCTGCTCAAAGCGTTCGTCCATGGCCAGAAGCGAATACTTGTCCAGCCAGTTTTCCCGCCATTTGGCCGGATCCGGGTCGCCGCCGCAGATGCTGGTGGAGCCATGGGATTCCAGATCCGCCTCCGCAATCAGATAAAAGCCATATTCGCTGGCAAGCTCCGGGAACCAGGGCGCATTCGGATAGTGGCTGGTACGGATGGCGTTGATGTTGTGCTCCTTCATCAGGCTAAGATCCGTCATCGCCTGCTCCATGGAAATCGTATAGCCGGTGAAGGGATCCGAATCGTGCCGGTTCACGCCTCTGAAACGAATTCTGGTTCCATTCAGCAAAACCTTGCCGTCTTTGATTTCGATTTTCCTGAAACCGATTTTCTGAGCGATGCTCTCCTCCGGTGATTCAATCACCAGGGTATACAGATTCGGCTTCTCTGCATTCCATAAAATTGCGTTCTTCACCACAAAAGAAACGCTATTATTTTCTACATTTTTGGTCTCCAGCACAATGCCGTCAGGACTGAGCAGGGTAACGGCCAGCGGGATGCCCTCCTGTCCGGCCAGATCGAAATCCACCGAAAGAAACCCGTCTTTATAGTCCTCGGAAAGATCCACATGGCAGAAGAAATCACGAACATGGTTTCCAGGACGAATCAGCAGGTATACATCCCTGAAAATACCGCTCATTCTCAGCTTGTCCTGGTCTTCCAGATAGCTTCCATCGCACCATTTTAAGACAGCGACCGTCAGGTCATTGTCACCTTCCGAGAGGGCATCGGTTACGTCAAATTCGGAAGTGGAATGAGATACCTGCGAGTAACCTATGAACTGGCCATTAATCCAGACATAGAAGCAGCTGTCTACTCCTTCAAAATTCAGGTAATAGCGATCCGTTCCCTTGGGGCCGATCTCAAAGGTCCGCTGATACAGACCGCAGGGATTTTCATCCGGCACATAGGGGGGATCATAGGGGAAAGGATAGTTGACATTGGTGTACTGATGCTGATCATATCCGTACATCTGCCAGACGGAAGGGACGGGTATTTCATCGTCCGCCAGATACTCGCTGAAAGGATCATCCGGCAGATCCAGGACGCTGGGATAGTAATGAAATCCCCATGTTCCGTTTAAGGAAAGCACCCTGTCAGACATGTCGCGGTCGCCGATCAGCGCTTCCTCCGGTGTGGAAAAAGGAATATAATACGAACGGTTCTCTTCGGTGCCGATATGAAGTTTTTGAGGATCTTCATAGTATTTTTTGAGGTTCACTTTTATCTCCTTTTCATTTAAAAATGAGTTCGGTTTGAGTTTTACCGAGACTGTCTGCTGCATACAGCCTGACATGTTTTTTTGATGCAAACAGGTTTTTCCCGTCTGCTGCAGCAAAGACTTCCCTCTGCAGGGTTTGAATGCTTGTTATCGCCCGATTTTGCCATAACAAAATACCCACACTTCTGTTAATTATATCACAGGAGTTTCTAAAATTATAGTACCGTTTCGTTTTTGTCTCGCAGACATTGACAACCATCTACACGATAGGGTAAAATAACTATACATGTTCTTAAAAGGGGTGAACAAATGTATTCCAAATTTCAAAAAGAAGAAGCCCTGAAGACATACCGGGAGGTCGGATCTGTTGATAGAACAATCTATCTATTAGGTTATCCAACCCGGCGTTGTCTTTATGGATGGATTCGCGAACAGGACAAAGAGAACGAAGCAAATGGAATCCCCGTTCCAACTCATAAGCGTGGACGCAAGCCTCGTCAGTCAGCCGATAAGGGCATTCTGGAGGCAGTTTTCGTCTCTCATGTGGATCGCGAAACCATAGACCAGCTGCAGGTCAAGCTCCATCAAATGCAGCTATCTCTGGATCTGCTGCAGGAGATCATCCGTCTGAAGCAGCAAAAACCCTCCTTTAACCTGGATCCTATTTCCCAGAGGGAAAAATCCGAGGTTATCGATGTGCTCCGGGCTAAGTACCCGCTTCACGAGCTTCTGGACGCTCTTGAGATCGACCGCAGCGCCTATTATTACCACCATGGTTCCCTTGAAAGGAAAAAAGGAACGCCGTCAGAAAGTTCAGACGAGACCTGATGGTTTCCCTTCCTGACAAATTCAAAAAGACCTGATCCAACAAATGGATCAGGTCTTTTTTTAGTCAAGGTCCCAGCTGATCAGCGTATCGCCCTGATAGGTCATCTTCATGGAAAAGAACGGCGTTCCGCCTAAAACAGGCGCCATAAACAAAGCATCCCCCTCCCACATAGGCAGGGTCGGCAGCGCCTCCATGGGAACCCAGGCCAGATTGCCTTCATTGCAGGCAAAATCAACTTCTCCTGTAAATTTATCGCACACAAATACAAACATGTATTCCGTATCCCAGTCGGAGAGCTCGGGATCCGGATCCAGAAAATTAAAGGTAACGAGGGCAGACAGTCTCACTTCCTCTGCAATCAGCCCGGTTTCTTCGCGGATCTCGCGGATCACGCATTCCTTGGGGCTCTCTCCGTTTTCCAGTTTTCCGCCGACGCCTACCCATTTTCCCTTATTGATATCCACTTTTTTGCTCACACGGTGGAGCATCAGCACGCCCTCGGGGCCCACCACGTAGCACATCGATGTCAGTTTCATATCGGTTCCTTTCCGCGCTATATCAGCACTTTCGACAGTATAAAATATACCAGCGGGATCGTGATCAGCGAGACGATGGTTGAAAAGAAGATCCCGCCTGCAGCCATCCGGGTATTGCCGCCAAAGTTTTTCGACAGCATGACGCCCATGGTGCCGCAAGGCATCGCAAAGGTCAGAACCGTGATGCCAATAATGACCGGATCATCAAAAACCAATCTGGCCGATACAAAGGCCAGCAGCGGCATCAAAAACAGCTTCAGGAGCATGGCAAGATCCAGCTTTACATTGGTAAAGGCGTCCGCGATGGGCGATTCCGCCAGGACCGCGCCTAAAAGCAGCATCGTAAGGGGCGGCGTGACATCGCCGATAAAGCGGAAGGTAACCGTAAGCGGCTGGGGCATCTGAATTTTGAAAAAGTATAAAATCAGGGCAATGATGGATGCCACGATGCCCGGGGTCAGAAACAGCTTCCAGTCCAGCTTGATCCTGGAGGATGCGGTCTTTTGCCCCTCTGCGGCAAGCTTTTCCTCCTGCTTGGCCCGGATATCCTTCTGGATCAGATAAATGCCATAGGTATAGACCAGAAAATTAAAGGGCAGGTTCAGAATATTGATGACGAAAATGGACATATCGCCATATAACGTCTGCATAATGGGGATCGCCATAAATCCGGTATTGGAAAAGACAGCCAGCAGCGCGGCGGTTCCCCTGTCCTCTTTCCTGATGCCGGTAACGCGGACGATCAGCGCCGCCAGAAACGGCAGCATCACATAGTAACCGATTCCGTAAACCACCAGCTTCATGACAGTCTGCTGGGGAATATCCCCTGCCGAGGCCAGAGACCCGATAATCAGACATGGATTGGTAATGTTTACAACGAGCCAGCTAAGTCCCCGGTTGAAATGTTCATCAATATATTTCTTCCGATAGATGACAAAGCCGATGGCAAGCAGCGCCACCAGCTTAAATAAAGCTGTCAGAATGCCGGTAAAATCCATATATGATACCCCGCTTAGCGCAGCCTGGAGAGCTTCGCCGTATTGGCGACCACAATCAGCTTCATGGAGCTCTTTAACGGCTTTTCGGGATCAATCGTGATGCTGACCTTTTTATCCTGCACCAGCGCAATGACATTGATATCATACCGACGGCGCAGATTCAGCTCCACCAGGTTTTTCCCTTCCCATTCGGGCCTGACGGAGAGTTCCACCATGGACACATCCTTGGAAAGCTCGATGATGTCCACAAAGCCGGAGCTCACCAGGTTTTTAGCCAGGCGGATGCCGGATTCGCTCTCCGGGAAAACGACCATATCCGCGCCAACCTTGCTGAGGATTTTATAGTTCATCTCGCTGGAGCATTTTGCGATAACCTCCGGCACGCCGGCCTCTTTGCAAAGCATAACGGCCATGACGCTGGCCTCCAGGGAACCGCCGATGGCCACAATCACCACATCCATGTTGGAGATTCCCAGCTGACGGATAACCTCCGCGTCGGTTATATCGGCGCATTTGCAATAAGGAATATCCAGGGCAGCCTGATTGACCAGATCCTCATCCTGATCGACAGCCAGGACCTCCGCGCCATTTTTCACCAGCTCCTTCGCCACGGCCAGGCCATACCGTCCCAGCCCCAGCACTGCATACGACTTATCCAAACCCATGCTACTCATCTCCTAAAAAAACAAAATATCGGAGTTTCGCCTCAAAGGGCGAAACTCACAGCGAGGCGCAAAAAATTGAACTCTCGAAGATGCCATGCCTCGCTTAGCCGACTGAGATCTTCTCCACCGGATCTTTAATGATATTCTTATCTTCTTTCCTGATCTTAAACGCAATGGCCAGAGAAATCGGCCCGACCCTGCCAAGATACATGGTCAAGATAATAATCATCTTTCCCACGGGGCCAAGAAACGGCGTCAGATTCCGGCTCAGTCCAACGGTCGCGGTGGCGCTCACCGTTTCATAAAAGATATCCATCGCATCCGCTCTGGTGCAGCTGCTAAGCAGCACCGTGGATACAAACATGATCAGGAACGACATGGTGACCACGGCCACGGCTTTGCTGATGGCTTCTTTCGAAATCGTCCGGTGAAACATGGTGACTTCGGAGCGGTTTCTGATCTGCGCGAAGGCGGATGCCAGCAGCACCGTCATGGTAACGGTTTTGACGCCGCCGGCGGTGCCCACCGGTGATCCTCCGATAAACATCAGCAGCAGCGCGCTGATGGCCGAAGCGTTGGTCAGCTCCTTTTGGGGCAGCATGGCAAACCCGGCCGTTCTGGTGGTCACCGACTGGAAGAAGGCGGCCTGCAGCTTTTCCGGAAAGCTAAAACTGCCGATGGTGTTGGGATTGTGATATTCAAAAATCAAAAACAGCAGCGTTCCGCCAAGCAGCAGCGCAATCGTAGAGGAAATGGCCAGCTTACTGTGCAGATTCAGCTCTCTGTAGGCCTTCAGCCCGTATCGGGGAACTCTTTTGCTCACCGCCAGCACATCCCACCAGACCACGAAGCCGATACCGCTCAGAATAATCAGCAGGCTGGTGGTCAGGTTCACCATGGGATTCTTTACATAATCCACCAGAGAATCCACGGAAATAATATCGATGCCTGCGTTGCAGAAGGCGGAAATCGCGTTAAAAACCGAGATCCAGATTCCCTTCAGGCCGAACTGCGGGATGAACACCGTCATATACATCAGCGCCCCGCTGCCTTCCACCACAAAGGTTCCGATCAGCACCTTCCGGATAAACTTTACGACGCCGGTAATGGAATTCAGATTAAAAGCATCCTGCAGCAGGAACCGGTCGTTCAGCCCAAGCCGCTTGTGAAGGATGATCATCAGGCCGGCCATAAACGTAATCAGCCCCAGCCCGCCGATCTGAATCAGAATCAAAATCACGATCTGCCCAAACACACTCCATGTGGTCACCGTGGGCAGCGTCACCAGCCCCGTCACGCACACGGAAGTGGTCGCTGTAAAAAGGGCGTCCAGATAGGGAACCGGAACCCTGGAACGGGTGCTGATCGGAAGCTTTAAAAGCAGGCTTCCCACCAAAATCAAGAGCAGGAAGCTCAGCATAATAATCTGAGTCGTTGAAAAAACTAAAAAAGGTTTTCTTCTCACCCTGCTCCTCCTTCCGCAGATTTTTTACTTTATGCCTTATACATAGAACAGCAGCTTGCTGTAGGTGGGATAAGGCCACAGATCCTCGGCCGTGAGCGCTTCGCAGCCGTCCGCATAGAGACGGACCTTCTGCATGGCCGGGATGACCGCATCCTTAAAGGCATAGGCTTTCTGCTGGATGCTTTCGGGAAGCTGCGCATCATCCAGCCTTTTTTCAAGCTCCTTCAGGGAATCATACAGACGGCTCGAAAGCTCTGACAGGTCATTTGCCTGTTTCTTTTCCCAAATGTTCGAATCCGCAAAGCCCAGATTCTGTTTGCGAAGCGCGGTCTCGCAGAGCATATCGACGTAGCGGGCAACCGCCGGAAGGATTTCCTTGTAAGCCATATCCAGCATGGTTCTGGCTTCCATATTCACTGTTTTCACATAGGATTCCAGGGAAATCTCGTAGCGGGAATGGAGCTCCACTTCGCTGAAGATGTGATGCTTGCTGAACAGCGCCACATTCTTCGGCGCCTGATAGGCCTGCATCGCATCGGCCGTTGTCGGCAGATTCATCAAGCCGCGGCGCTGCGCTTCCTCGCGCCACTCGCCCGAATAGTTATTGCCATTGAAGATGATCCGTTTATGGTCATGGATGACCCGGCGGATCAGTTCATCCAGCGCATCCTCAAAACTATTGCCTGCCGCTGTTTTTTCTTCCAGTTCATCGGCGAACTGGGAAAGCGCCTCCGCTACCGCCGTGTTCAGCACAATATTGGGGCTGGCGATGGACTGTCCGGCGCCGGGCATGCGGAATTCAAACTTGTTGCCGGTAAAAGCAAAGGGCGATGTGCGGTTCCGGTCGGTGGTATCCTGCGGGAACCGGGGAAGAATATGTACGCCTACCTTCATCAGGCGGCGGTCATGATGCTCGTAGTTTTCACCCTTTTCGATGGTTTCCAGAATGCCGGTGAGCTCGTCGCCCAGGAACATGGAAACAATGGCCGGGGGCGCTTCATTGCCGCCCAGACGGTGGTCGTTG
>JAGBND010000026.1 GCA_017634575.1 Bacillota bacterium | reverse complement strand
AGAAAGCTCCAAAGCGGAAGAAAGTTCCAAAGCCGAGGAGAGTTCCAAAGCGGAAGAAAGTTCCAAAGCCGAGGAAAGCTCCAAAGCGGAAGAAAGCTCCAAAGCAGAGGAAAGCTCCAAAGTGGAAGAAAGCTCGAAAGCAGAAGAAAGCTCCAAGGCCGAGGAGAGTTCCAAAGCGGAAGAAAGCTCCAAACCGGCGGAGAGCTCCGCTGCCCCGGCGCCGGCAGGTCTCAGACAGGTTGATGCGAAGAACGGCATCAGCATGCAGATCCCGGAGGATCTTCGCCCGCTGGATACAGGCTATGGCATCCAGGCGCAGGGATCGGATCTGATTTTGTCTGTTTCCTTCTTCAACTCGGACAACAGCGGCAGCGCTATTTATGACATCAATGATTATCTGGCCAGACTGGAGAAGCGTCCGGAAATGCTTTCCCAAATGCTGAATATCGAAACCATGCAGATCGAAAACACCCAGACGGATATCATGCTTTCCGGGATGCGCGGCCAGGTCAGCGATCTGACGGCAGTTTATGAAGATTTTTCCGGCAAAGGCAAGCTATATATTCTGGATGATGGACGCAACTTCGGCGTATATATCTGCTACTATGTGGTGATTGATCAGGGAAAAGATCCGGAAGCTGCCAAAGCTCAGGCAGAAGCGGCCATGATGTCGATTGCCACGCCGGATAAAATCAATGGCGAAAGCTATCTGTATTATTATCCTGAAAACAAGTCCTTTATGTTCCTTGTTTCCGATCAGCTGGCAAGTGTCTATAATCCTCTGGAAGATAAGGGCGTGATGATTACCCTTGACAAGGTTCAGGGCGGCGAGAATTTGTGGGTATCCTTCCAGCAGGAGGATCTGAGTCAGTATGGTTTTGCCACCGCAGAAGAATACCTGAAAAAATATGCGGAAAACAGCGGCCATCCGGACCCGCAGATTAAATATCTGCCCTACAGCTGCCCCTTTGCCTTTATCGAATCGACCTATACGGACGAGAGCGGAGCCGAGCGTCACTATGTGCTGGCGACCTATACGCCGGGCAGCGGCATTTTCTATACGATCTATGCGGAAGGCACCGAGGAACAGGTTAAGCAGTATCCCTATCCCGCTGTTCTGGAAAATATGGCATGGTCCTTCCGGATGGGGGTCCCCGAAGGATATTAAGGTGCAGTAACGATGACCATTAAAGATGTTTTTGGTGCCGATGGGCCTTTCGCCCGATTCGGCACCCTTCTGTTTGATATCATATATGTGGATTTTCTCTGGCTTGTGCTGGGGGGCCCGATGCTGATCTTTTTTGCCCGGATGCTTCCGGTGGAGGGCAGCGGATTTTTGCTGTTCATTGTCTGGATGCTGATTTTCATCGGCGTGCTTCATGCCGGACCGGGAACCACGGCTGCCTATGCCGCCATGGGAAAGCGGATGCGGGGCGAGGATTCCTATATATTCAAGGATTTCTGGAAATCCTACCGGCAGAATTATAAACAGGGCCTGATCGTCAGCCTGATCGTGCTGATTGTGGGCGCAGTGCTTGGCGAGGCCATGTGGATGGTGCTGGAATATATGGAACTCATCGGCGGCATGTTTTATATTGTGTTCCCGGTCCAGTGCTTCGTGGCAGCTGAAATCGTGATGACCACATCCTATGCATTTCCGCTGCTGGCCAGATTTGATATGAAGACCGGAGAGCTTTTGAAGAATGCTGCCCTGATGGCGAACAAGCATCTGCCCACTTCACTGCTTAATGCGGCGATTCTGGCAGGCTGCCTCTATGTGGTTTTCTTTTTGAATATCGGGGCGGCAATCCTGATGTTCGGCGTCTATTTTGCGCTGTCTTCTCTCACGCTGGAGCGTGTTTTCAGGCAGTATATGGAGCCTGAGGATGTGCTGAGTCCGGAAGAGGTGGAAGCCCTTGGTCAGACGAAGGTTCAGCTGGAGGAACCCTCAGCGAAGGAAAAAGCTGCCCGGGACAAGGAGCGGCAGGAGATCATTGATAAATACACCAGAAAGATAAACAAAAATTAAGAATCCTCCGTCTGTATCCTTAAGAATATTTCTGTCATAATCAGAGCATCGATTAAGCTTGCGCTTGACGTGTTTGGGCAGCGATCCGATGCTGCCGTGCAGAACAGGAGGGGGAAATGTATCGGATTTTGATCTGCGACGACGAGAAGGATATTGTATCGGCTTTGAAAATATATCTTCAGTCGCCTGAATATGAACTCTATACAGCTGAAAACGGACAGGAAGCGGTCACATTGTGCCGGGATACAGCCATGCATCTGGTGCTCATGGATATCATGATGCCTGTGATGGATGGTATTTTGGCCATGCAGAAAATCAGAGAGTTTTCCAATGTGCCGATCATCCTGCTGACAGCCAAAGGGGAAGACAACGACAAAATATTGGGGCTGGGACAGGGGGCGGATGACTATATCACCAAGCCTTTCAATCCCATGGAAGTACTGGCCAGGGTAAAGTCGTGCCTAAGGCGTTATGTGCAGCTGGGAAGCGCAGCGCCCGGCAAGACCCTGATTCGTCAGGGCGGAATCGAGCTGGATGACGGCGCAAAAGAGGTGAAGGTGGATGGAGAGATCGCATCCCTTACCCGGACGGAATATGAAATATTAAAGTTTCTGATGCAGGAGCCCGGAACGGTCTTTTCATCCAAAGAAATATACACCCGGGTATGGCAGGATGATCCATACGGGGCGGAAAACACGGTGGCGGTTCATATCCGGCATCTGCGCGAAAAAATCGAGATCAACCCGGCGGAACCACGGTATGTGAAGGTGGTGTGGGGGCAGGGATACAAGTTCGAAAAGCAGGGAGGTGTCTGATGAATACCTTTCGGCCGATCTACAGTGTTCCCGTAAAGACAGCCGCTGTGCTGCTCAGCGTTATCTGTGTTCTGGGCGCCTGTTTTGGGGCGCAGCTTTCCCTTTACCAATATGAAAACGGCGCGGGAGGAGAAGATGCCTTCTATCTTTCCGGGGGGACACAAGCACGGGTGAATGAAATTGCATACTTCGTTGCAAGAAACGACGTGTATCGGATGCTTGATTCCGGTTATGTCTCATATGAGTCTGAATATCTTCAGAAAGAAAAAAGCAACCTGCGCTTTCAAATCTATGTGGAAAATCTGGAGAATACCGGCAGCGAGCTGATCATCTCCAACTATGCCGGCGAAGAAATCGGCTACGAAACCTACCAGGAGACAGAGCTGTGGATCGACAGAACTGCTATCTCCCGGAAGGTGCGGATTCATGCCTATCTGGTAAAACCTCTGAGGGCGGATGATCTTTTTTTGAAAATGCAGACCGTCGGGACGGCTGTTTCCCAATTTGGCAGAATACCCCTTTACGCGGCAGTGTCTCTGGCTCTTTTGTGGCTGCTGCTTCAGGTTTATCTGGCCTGCGCGGCCGGACACAAAAAAGCGCCGGATGGTTCTGATCAGATCGCGCAGGAAGGGCTTCATCGGATTCCCTTCGATGTGCTGATTTTGCTGGCGCCGTTTCTTGCAAATCTATTTTATCTCATCTGGAAAGAAGGTCTGGATGGGGGCAGCTTCTTAGGTGGATTTGCGTCGTATAGCTTGCATGAATTATACCTGGAAATCGGATTAGTCAGCTGCTTTGCCGCGCTGATCTATCTGACCCTTCTGTTTTATGGGATGACCTTTGCGGTGCGGGTAAAAAAAGGAACCTTATTTTCCAAAATGCTCCTTGTCCGGCTGTTTGGATGGGCAAAAAACGGTATGCGAAAGATGGTGGATGCCCTTCCTTTTATGTGGAAACGAATCCTGCTGTATACAGGCGTGCTGCTTTTGATGCTGCTTCTGCTTGCTGAATTTGGCTTTGACCGCATGTTTATCGCTGTGCTTTTTTTACTTCTGTGGGCAGCAGCAATCCTGATGCAGGTCAGAGAGGCTTATGTGCGCAAACACCGTCAGGAGGCAGTAGGACGGCTGGCGCAGGGAGACCTTGTGACAAGCATTGATATTCAAACCTATTCCAAAGAAGACAGGCAGGAAATAGAAAACCTTTCCAGAATCCATGATACCGTTTCCAAAGCCGTGGAGCGCCAGCTCAGCAGCGAGCGGATGAAAACAGAGCTGATTACCAATGTTTCTCATGATATCAAAACGCCGTTGACCTCTATTATCAACTATGTGGACCTGTTGCAAAAAGAAGGCGGCTACACCGAAACGCAGAAAGAATATCTGGAGATTCTGAACAAACAGGCAACCAGATTGAAAAAGCTGACCATTGATCTGATCGAGGCGTCCAAGGCTGCCACCGGCAACATTGCAGCCCAGATCGTTCCGCTGTCCCTGACGGAAATGATCCGGCAGTTCATGGGGGAATATGCCGAGCGCTTTTCAAAAGCCCAGCTTGAGCTGGTGCAGAATCTGCCGGATGAAGAAATCACCGTTCTGGCAGACGGGCGGCTTCTCTCAAGAGTACTGGACAATCTGCTTGGCAACGCTCTCAAATACGCGCAGCCCGGCACCCGGGTCTATCTGGATTTGTCTTTCGGAGATACTTATGCCACCATCGGCCTGAAAAATATTTCCAGGGATCCGCTGAATATCTCGGAAGATGAACTCATGGAACGCTTTGTCAGAGGAGAACGCTCCCGTCACACTGAAGGCAGCGGCCTCGGGCTGGGAATCGCCAAAAGCCTCACCGAGCTGATGGGCGGACTCTTCAAAATATCCATCGACACTGATCTGTTTAAGGCATACGTATCCCTCAGAAAAACAGAACCAAAAGCAGAATCCGACCCTGTCGAAGCAAACCTGAAAGATAATACTTGACTTTTTGACAAACCTTTGTTATTATACTTTTGTCTTCTATCGTTCTGTGAATGGTAGAAATTGCTCACCTCGGTTTAATGAGACCCCCCGTTGTCTCGTTAAACAACTTCAGCCGGTTGCCAACAGTAACCGGTTCTTTTTTTGCCCATAAATGAGAAAAGCATAAAAATCAAAGCAAAGGACCGGAAAATCAAGCTTGCTTGAAATTTCCGGTCCTTTGCTTTGATTTTTAATGTTTGGCGAATGCCAAACATGAGTACCGCGCAGCGGTACGAATGCTTTTCTCATTTATGGGCAAACTTCGTCAAGGCGAATGCCAAACATTCGTACCGCGCAGCGGTACGAATGCTTTTCTCATTTATGGGTAAACTTCGTCAAGGCAAGTGCCACCCATGAGTACCGCCTCGCGGTACGAATGCAATGCTCCCTTCTAAATATACAACTTCTCCACCGCCGCCCGCGCCGGCTTCTTGATAATCTTATTCACCCCCGCCTGCTGCAGCTTGCTGTATCCCAAATAAATATAATGAATAATATCACTGCGCTTCACCAGCCCGATAAACGCCTTCGTATCATCCACCACCGGAACAAAACTTTGCCGGTAGGCGGTATTGATCAGGCTGTCCATATCGGTATCCACGGGAATTGCCTCGTAGCAGAAATGTCTGGGAATATCGGAAAGGGTCATATGCTCCGCATCCTGGAAGGTAAAATCCGGTGAGTTCTTAAAAGACCACAAAAGATCTCCCTCCGTCACCACGCCGCTGTACTTTCCATCCCTCGTCAATACCGGCAGGCATTGATACCGGTGATATTCCATTTTTTCCATGGCCTGGCGCACAGTCATATCATCAAACAAGTAGACAATTTCATTCTTCGGGGTAAGAAACAGTGCCACGTTCATTGCTAACCTCCTTTGTTTTTTTCTATATAATCTATTCTGTATATGATTCGGTTTAATAAAGCATATTTTTTTCAGAGAATTGGCGGATAAAGGTAATTCACCTGAAAACATTCATATAAAGCCGCTGAACAGGTCTCTGCAGCTGCCAGCAGATGTTTATTCATATTTCTACAGCCATATAAGAAAAACAAGTCGTTCTTACTTGTAGATTATAACCAAATCTCACCCTATAATCAAGATTATAGATGATAATTATGTACAATTCATGAACAACGTTTAATTTCTTTGTATCTCTTTTTGCACTGAATCTAACAGAAAGAACTCTTTTTTTGCAGAGGAATCTGCTGTATAATAAGGAAACAGCATTTGCTATATGGAGGTTTCCTTATGGTTATATCCCTTGTACTCAATCTGATCAACGCAGTGGTTACTCTGGCGCTTATGACCAGGATTTTCCGGGCCGAAGACGGCAGCTTCAGTCAGGAAAAAGGGACGAAAGCCCTTCGCTTCTTTACCAACCTTTCGAATATCTTCAGCGCCATCGCATGTCTGATTCTGGCCGTTTGTGAGATAATCCTCCTTTCCAGAGGACAAGGGATTGATCAGCTTCCGTACTGGGCAGTGCTGGTGAAATATCTGGGCACCAGCTCCGTATTCGTCACCTTCCTGACGGTTATGGCATTTTTGGGCCCGATCTATACCTACAAGGCTATGCTGGAAAAAACAGGCGCCTGGGTGCATGCCGCAGGGCCGCTTCTGGCCATCATCAGCTTCTGCTTCTTTGAGAAGGTTTACCGTTTTGGTTTTACGCCGGCCTGGACGGGGATACTCCCCATGCTGTTTTATGGCATCTTTTATCTCTACCGCGTGGTTTACCAGACCGAAGAAAGAGGTGGCTGGCCCGATTTTTACTCATTTAACAAAGGCGGCAAATGGCCCATCAGCTTCACCGCCATGGTTTTAGGCACCGCGCTCATCTGCGTGATCCTTACCGTGCTCCACAACATCGGTTTATAATCGAGGATATGCCTTATGCTGTATGAATATATTTTTGGCCGCCCGATCGAGACCTATGCCCTGGCGGAGGAGATTCAGTATTCCCGTAATGTTTCCATCGATCAGGAGGACGCCGATTTTTTCCCGGTGAATGCCTTTGCCCGGATTCCGGATGGGCTGCTTTTTAAATCGGACCTGCCAAAGGGCGACTTTGTCTATGGCCTTGGAGAAACCATGCGGGGCATCAACAAGCGGGGTGGCCGTTATATCAGCTACAACACGGATGATGCCCATCACCGGGTCGATATGCCTTCTTTGTATTCCTCCCATAACTGGTTTGTGATCAGTCCTCCGTCAGACGCCTCCGGCAGAAAGCCTTACGGCCTTTTCTTCGACACGCCGGCCCGCACTACCTTTGATCTGGACAGCGACGGCAGTGAAACGGCCCGTGTGAAGGTGGAAAGCCAGGATCTGCGGCTTGTCTATGTCACCGGCGAGACGGTAGTGGATGTCTGCAGGCAGTTTTTGCAGGTGATCGGCAGAAGCTTCCTGCCGCCCTTATGGGCTTTTGGCTTCGGACAAAGCCGATGGGGTTATGAATCATCCAGAGATGTGCGGCGGGTTGCAGCCCGTTACCAAAGGGAAGGCCTGCCGCTGGACTACATTTGTCTGGATATCGGATATATGGACCGGTTCATCGATTTCACCATCAATCCGAAAAAGATCCCCGATCTGAAAGCCCTGGTGGAGGAGATGAAAGTGCAGGGAATCCGCCTGGTGCCGATTATCGATGCGGGAATAAAGGTGGAACCCGGAAATCCCGTCTATGACGAGGGCATCCGCAATGGGTATTTCGTCACCAACGAGCAGGGAGAACCCTTCAAGGCGGCGGTTTGGCCGGGCATGACCCATTTTCCGGACTTCTTCAAAGCCAATGTGCGCCGCTGGTTCGGTGACTGGTACCGGGTGCTGACCCGCTGCGGCATCGAAGGTGTCTGGAACGACATGAATGAACCATCGATTTTTTACAGTGAACGAAGCGGCCGCCTGGGCATGGTCAAAATGGGGCTGAACTATGTGGCCCCCAGGCTGGCGGAAAAATATGCCATCTCCACCACGGAAGATTATCAGCATATGTATCATCATCTGGACGACGGCACGAAAAGACGTCATCATGATATTCATAATGTGTTTGGCGCACTGATGACCAGGGCCTCCGGAGAAGGTCTGAACCGTCAGGTGGAGGGCAGATACCTTCTGTTTTCCCGTTCGTCCTATATTGGCGCGCATCGCTATGGCGGCATGTGGACCGGGGATAACTATTCCTCGTGGGCCCATCTGAGGCAGAATGTGAAGCAGATGCCGGGGCTGAATATGTGCGGTTTTCTGTACAGCGGCGCCGATACCGGCGGATTTGGCGGCAACTGCACCAGGGAACTGCTGCTCAGGTGGCTGGCTTTTTCCTGCTTTACGCCCTTGATGAGGGATCATTCGGCTACCCGCACCAGAGATCAGGAATCCTATGCCTTCGGCGATACGGAGGATTTTCGCCGGATTCTGTCTCTCCGCTACCGGATTCTTCCCTATTTGTATTCAGAGTTCATGAAGGCGGCTCTTCGATGTGATCTGCTGATCCGCCCGCTGAGCTTTGATTTCCCGGACGATCCCACCGCCAGAAAGATAGAAGATCAGTTGATGATCGGCGAAAGCCTGATGATTGCCCCGGTGGTGCAGGAAGGGGCCGAGGGCAGAATGGTTTATCTGCCGGAAGATATGAGCCAGGTGCGCTATGCTGCCGGACAGTTCTTTGTGGAAGAAGTACCCGCCGGGATGCGGCAGGTTCAGGTTCCCATCGATCAGGTGGTTTTCTATATCCGAAAGGGAAAAGCCATCGTTGCGGCCAGAGCGCCGGAGGATCGTTTTTCCGCTGAAAATACAAAAGAACTGGATCTTTCCGATGTAGAGCTTTTAGGAACTGGAGAGACCTATTCACAATATCTGGACGATGGGATCAGTAAAGCATGTTCCCTGGACAATATCCGCATCGTCCAAAGAAAGAGGTGAGCCTTTGAAACTTAGATTTTATATCGCCCTCTGGGCCGGAAAGCTGGCCATGTTCATCCTGAAGCTGATGGGACGTGAGCTGGATGATCGGCCGGGTATCTTAATGTACCGGATTTGCCCGGATTTTTTGAAATATGTCCATAAACCGAAGTATACCGTAGCCGTAACCGGTACCAACGGAAAAAGCACGGTAACAGCCTTGATCAACGATGTTTTCGAGGCGATGGGAAAGACGACTTCCTTTAATAAATGGGGAGCCAACCTGAAGGCCGGCCATTGCTATCTGATGGCAAAGAGCGTGAACTTTTTCAATAAACCGGTGGTGGATGCCTGCGTTTTGGAGGCGGATGAAACCAGCAGCGCCGCCAATATGGGCGCCTTAAAGCCGGATACCTATATTGTTACCAACATCAGCCGGGATTCGCTGAGACGAAACGGTCATCCATTGTATATCCGCGACTGTATCCAGCGGGCCATTTCCCTGATGCTCGATTCCCGGATTTTCCTGTCTGCGGATGATCCCATCAGCTGCCAGATGAACGCAAAGCATCCGGTTTATACGGGGCTTACCGGCGGCGATACCGGTCCTATGCCGAATTACCGGATCCAGGATTTTACCGTCTGCCCCCGCTGCTTTAAAAAGCCTGTGTATAAAGAGCACTTTTATTTGCATGTGGGACGTTTTGTCTGTCCCAACTGCGGCTTTGCCTCACCTGAGCCTGACTTTGAAGGCAGCGCCTTTGATCCGTCCACCGGAGCCTTAACCCTCACGGAAAAGGATGGTTCCCAAACAACCCTGAAAACCGGCGCCACTTCCATCTTTAATGCATTTAACTATGTGCAGGTCTTTGCCTATTTCCGTTCGATCGGCGTCCCGGCGGATCAGCTCGTCAGTCTGATTGAAAAGGCCCATATCCCGGCTTCCCGCGAGACCGACGAAATGGTGCGAGGCATCGAGCTTTCCACCCGTCTTTGCAAGGGGCAGACCGGAAGCTCAGCCTCCACGCTGTTCGAGCATATCGTCAGGACCGATCAGGCGCTGGAGCTGGTGATTCTGGTTTATGAGGAGTATGGCAATCTGGACGCCCACGAGACCATCAGCTGGCTTTATGATACCGATTATGAATTTCTTGCCAAAGATAATGTCAAAAAGATTATTGTCTGCGATCCAAACTATGCGGATTATGCCCTGCGGCTTCGCATGGCCGGCATCGATGAAAGCCGGTTTGTCTGCATCAGCGATGAAAAGAAAATTACGGACTATGTCACCTTCGATGGAATTGACCGGATTTATGTGCTGCATGAATGCGATCTGGTGACGAAGGGCAGACAGGTGAAGGATGAAATCAAGAAAAAACTGCTGCATGCCCGGTTAGGAGGCGGAAAATGAGAATAGAATTTTTATTCCCGGAGCTTGTCACCATATATGGTGAGAAAGCGAATGTTGAATATCTGGAAAAGTGCCTGCCGGATGCCCAGGTAGTGACCACCTCTTTGGAAGAGGGGCCGGCTTTTGCCCTTCCGCTGTCCCAGACCATGAAAGCAGGGGAGGATGCTTCGAAGAAAAAGCCCTCCCTGCCGGATCTTTGCTATATCGGATCCATTCAGGAGGACTACTTTGAAGCGGCGCTCTCAAGCCTTCGGCCGTATAAAAAGGGTCTGGAGCGGTATATTAAAAGCGGACGGATTTTCCTGGCCACGGGCAACGCCATTGATTTGTTTGGAAAAACCATCGAGTGGAAGGACAGGGTCTATCCGGACGGTACGGTAAAGGACTGCGTTCTGGAGGGCCTTGGGCTGTATGACTACAAAAGCGTGATCCACCGGGACCAGACCCGTCATAACTCATGGTACTACGGCGAGTACGAAAATATGAAAATCATGGGTCACCGCAGCACCTTTTCCAGGATCTACGGGGGAGAGGTCTTTCCCTTTATCAAAACCCTGGGAGGCTTCGGCATGAACGATGAAACCAAGCAGGAGGGCATTCATCAGGACGGCTTTTATGCCACCACCCTTCTTGGCCCGCTGCTGATCATGAATCCGGATCTGACCAAATACTTCATCCGGAAAATGGCTGAATCCTCTGGCGAAAAAGCGCCGGAAACCCTGTTCGAGGAGAAATTGATTTACGAAGCCTACCATAACCGGCTTTCTTACCTTTCCAAACCGGATGCCCGCTATGTCATGGGCGCCCTGGGATGAGACAAAGGGGTCGGAGGCAATT
>JAGBND010000025.1 GCA_017634575.1 Bacillota bacterium | reverse complement strand
GGAAAAAGTGGTTTTTGTCAGAAGAAACTGGCCCGTCCTTTTCCCCTTTAAAGCGCATGACTATAAACTTGCTCAAAAAAACAAAAACTTTTTTGATCAATATTGACAAATTTGACCGAAAAGTCTATAATTACTCTACGCTAGTTGTGAAATAGTTACCAACTGGGCTCGTTTTCATAGGCATAATGCACATGAAATACGGACAGTGGGGACTCTTTTCTTTGTTGTCTTTGGCAACACATTGATGCAGGAAAAGGGTTTTTCGCATCAGAAGATCTGTCTGGAAGGAGAAGGTTATTATGAGTACTGCGGCAGTTCCGAAGAAAAAGAAAATGACGAAACAGCGCAAGCTGATGCTGCTTAGAGACAACGTCGAGCTGTATTCGCTGTTTATTCCGGCATTTATCGTCATAGTTTTGTATTGCTATGCGCCTTTGTTCGGTTATGTGATCGCTTTTCAGGACTATATGCCAGGCGCCAGCTTTCTGGGACCCGATACGAAGTGGGTTGGCTTCAAGCATTTCATTGACTTCTATCAAGGCCCCTTCTTCTCAAGGCTTATGGGCAACACCATTCGTCTGAGCGTGGAAAACCTGGTCTTTGGTTTCTGGGTGCCCATTGTCTTCGCTCTGCTTCTGAACGAAGTCAATGTCATGGGCTACAAGAAGTTCGTCCAGACCGCATCTTATCTTCCTTACTTCATTTCCATGGTTGTTATGTGCGGTATGTTGATTTCCTTCCTGAACCCCAATGGTCTGATCAACAAAGCCATCGTTGCCATGGGAGGAACGGCACAGACCTGGAGAAACAAACCGGAAGCCTTCGATACGATCTACGTTTTGTCGAATATCTGGAAAAGCTTCGGCTTTAACTCCATTCTGTACATTTCCGTTATCACCTCCATCGATACTTCCATGTATGAATCTGCCAGACTGGATGGCGCCAACCGGTTCCAGCAGGCGATTCACATCACCATTCCCAGCATTATTCCTACCATTGCCATCATGCTGATTATGGCCGTCGGTTCGCTGCTGAACGCAAACACGGACTTCATCCTGCTGTTCTACGTTTCCGCCACCTATTCCAAGGCTGATGTTATTGGAACCTACATCTACCGTCAGCTGACTCAGGCAGCCGGCAAGAGCTTCGGCTTCTCGACTGCTGTTGGCTTGATTCAGTCTCTGATCAACTTTGCGCTGGTGGTTATCACCAATGCCATTTCCGATAAGCTGACAGGCGCAGGTCTATTCTAAGGAAGGAGGACGCATCCATGGCTAAGAATCCTAATAAGATTAAAAACGGATCCATGACGGCTACCGTCATTATTTACATTATCCTTGCTCTTTTGGCACTGATCTGTATCTATCCGATCTGGTATGTAATTATTATTTCTTTCTCCGAGCCCATTGCGGCCAGAACGCTGGACGTCTTCCTGATTCCTAAAGGCTTCTATACCGGTTCCTATACCAGACTGTTTAAAGACACTCAGATGTGGATCAGCTATGGAAACACGCTGATTTATGCATCGGTCTGTGTTGTCGGTATGCTGATTACCAGCGCGATGGCAGCCTATCCCCTGACCTCTCCCTATCTGATCGGCAAGAAGTTCTGGGTATTCTTTATTCTGATTCCCATGTACTTCAGCGGCGGTCTGATTCCTCAGTTCATCGTCATGACCAAGCTGGGCATGTACGATACCCGCTGGTCTATTCTGGTTCCCGGTGTTGTCAGCATGTGGTACATTATCCTGGTGCGCACCTACTTTGCCACGATTCCTGAGGACCTTCGTGAATCGGCCCGTATTGACGGCGCGAACAACTATCAGATTCTGCTGAATGTTTATATTCCCACCTCCAAGCCGATTATGGCCGTTATTGCCATCTATACCCTGGTTGCTCAGTGGAACTCCTGGTATGCAGCTTCCATCTATTTGATGAACCCGAACCTGCAGCCTTTGCAGCTGTACCTGAGACGTAAGCTGGTATTGGCAGAGAAGCTGTCCAACGATATGCAAAAAGGCGGCACAGCCGATGGTCAGGAACAGCTGGAGCTTCAGCTTCTGTCCGCCGATCAGCTGAAATACACCATGATCGTTGTCTCTACCCTGCCGATGATGCTGGCCTACCCCTTTGCGCAGAAGTACTTTGTTAAGGGCGTAATGGTCGGTTCGTTGAAAGGTTAATTGTCCCAGATTATGGCCGACCATCGGTCGGATCACTGAAGGGTTAATCGACCAAGATTGTGGCCGACCATCGGTCGGTTCGTTAAAAGGTCATCTGATTCAGATGACCTTTTTTACTTGACAAGAGGAGCGAAAGAGTCTATACTATTTTTACTCCGGGTAACCCTTATTCGGTACCATACAATAGGAAATTTCGAATCGTGTCAGGTCCGGAAGGAAGCAGCACTAAGAAAATCTTTCTATGTGATATGTCCTGCCGGGTGAGCCGACCCGGGGTATTTTTGTTCTTGTGGGATTCAAGTTTGTGAACCCCGGGACGAGTTTCGGCTTTGCCGAAACTCCGATATCTGCTTGGATTGATATGGGTATTTTATTATAATGGATTCAAGTTCCTGAACCCCGGGGCGAGTTTATTTTATGAAGGAGGCTATGATGGCTTATCTGGCGTTATACCGCAAGCACAGACCGCAGAATTTTGATCAGATTGTTGGTCAGAAGGCGGTTGTGACGGCCCTGCGCAATCAGGTAAAATACGGTCAGATTGGCCATGCCTATCTTTTCTGCGGAACCAGAGGAACCGGAAAGACATCGACTGCCAAGGTTTTTGCCAGAGCCGTCAACTGTCTTCATCCGGTTGATGGGAACCCCTGCAACGAGTGCGAGCTCTGTCTCGATGCGGAGAGCGGCTTTAATGTCATCGAAATCGACGCCGCATCCAACAACGGCGTGGATAACATCCGCGATCTTCGGGAAGAGGTACAGTATTCACCGTCCCAGGGAAAGTATAAAGTATATATCATCGATGAAGTGCATATGCTTTCTACGGCAGCCTTCAATGCGCTCTTGAAAACCCTGGAAGAACCTCCGGAGCATGCGATTTTTATTCTGGCCACCACAGACCCTCAGAAGGTTATCCCGACAATTGTTTCCAGATGTCAGCGATACGATTTCAGAAGGATCACCACAGAGGAAATCTTCGGCCAGCTGAAAAAAGTATGCGAGCTGGAAGGGATTCAGGCAGAGGATGCTGCGCTGGATTATATAGCCGGACTGGCGGATGGCGGCATGCGCGACGCCCTTTCCATTCTGGATCAGGCGCACGCCTACTATATCGACCGGCCGATTACCCTTGCGGATGTGGAAGAGGTATTGGGCGCGGTTGACGGAAGAATATTCTCCCAGATGACCGGCTATCTTGCCGCGGGAGATATTGCCAGCCTCTTGGATGGCGTCGGACGCGTCTTTGATGCGGGAAGGGATGCGATTCAGTTTGTTTCCTCCTGGAATGCCTATCTGAGAAATCTTTTGGTTGTTAAGGTTCTGAAAAATCAGGCCAAGGGGCTCGTTCGGGAAACGGAGCAAACCACGCAAATGCTGTACGAGCAGTCATCCATCGCCTCAGAGGATCAGATAACAACCTGGATCGAAGCGCTGGCAAGGCTGGAAAGCCGTCTTAAAACATCCAGCTCCCGGAGAATTTTGATAGAGGTTGAACTGATCAGGCTTGGAAGCGGCACCTATGGCGCTGCCGCCGATAGCCCCGTTCCTGCGAGCCGAGGCATGGCTGGCGCCTCTGTGGGCGTATCTCAGATGCGTCCGGAACCGGTTCGGATGCAGTCAGGCGCAGGAGCGTTATCTTCAGGCATCCGGCAGACGCCTCCCGCTGCAGCCCCCGCCGGGCAGGTGAAGGACATGCCGAATGAGGCATCCCCCCGGCAGGCAGATGGCGCGGGCGCAAAGATGAATCCCCTTGGACAGG
>JAGBND010000024.1 GCA_017634575.1 Bacillota bacterium | reverse complement strand
GGATGTAAAGACAAGAAGATCTGCCTCTAATATAGCTTTTTCTATTTTCCGAATATACTCGGCATCTTTACATTTATGTTCATCGTCCACAAAACAAACCGTGCATCCAACGCAAAAATTCGGACAGTCCTTCGGCAGATAGAATTCTGTGATTTCCGCCGGATTATTTAATTTATCCAGGAATGATTGTTTGAGTTTATATGTAACTCCTTGTTTCTCTGTCCCGTTAATGACTGTTATCTTCATCCGAAATTCCTCCCGTACAGTTTATCAAATTGCCTGATAAGTCAGCGGCCTAAATTAGCCTTATTGTAAGCTAATTGCGATTAGCTGTCGATAGTTTTTTATTTAGCACCCCGACCATCATCTTGCTTATTTCTATAAAAAGAAAAGCTGCCAATGCTTTTACACATCAGCAGCTTTCGCTTTTAGTTCTACCATGTCTTTAGGGAACAAACCTTGTCGTCTGAAACGTTCAACAGTATCAGCTGGATGCATGTAAGATTTCTTCAGCACATTTCCAGATCTGGGATTGGCTTTGCGATGGTATGCTTCCAGTTTCATAATATGTTGTTTTAGGGTGTCAGGCGCTCAACGAGTTTGTCATTTTCAGGCTCATCGTGAGTGTCACTGAACAACATCACGATTATTCGTACTCCACCGTAGCCGGAGGCTTGGGCGTGTAGTCGAACAGTACGCGGTTGATGCCGGGCACTTCAGTGATGATCCGCTGAACCAGATGATCGATCAGTTCGTTTGAAAGGTGCTCAACCGTAACTTCCATGACATCGGTGGTGTTGATCGCGCGGATAATGCAGGGCCAGTCGAAGGTGCGCTTGCCGTTTTTAACACCGGTGGATTTGAAATCCGGAACAACGGTGAAGTACTGCCAGACTTTGCCTTCCAGACCGTTCTTGGCAAATTCCTCGCGCAGAATCGCATCGGATTCACGAACGGCTTCCAACCGGTCTCTGGTGATGGCGCCGGGGCAGCGAACGCCCAGGCCGGGGCCGGGGAAGGGCTGACGGTCGACCATGTTCGAGGGAAGACCCAGTGCTCTTCCGACCATGCGTACCTCGTCTTTAAACAGGATTCTCACAGGCTCGACCAGTTCAAAGCGCTCCGCGATATCCGCCGGAAGGCCGCCAGCGTTGTGATGCGCCTTGATGCCTGCTTCGGATTCCAGGATATCCGGCCAGATGGTTCCCTGCGCCAGGAACTCGATGCCTTCCTGCTTTCTGGCTTCTTCCGCGAAAACGTCGATAAATTCTTCGCCGATAATGTGCCGCTTCTGCTCCGGATCGGACACGCCCGCAAGTTTGTCCAGGAAGCGGTCTACCGCATCAACATAGATGAGGTTTGCATTCATCTGGTTCCGGAATACTTCGATAACCTGCTCCGGCTCCCCTTTTCTGAGGAGGCCGTGATTTACATGGACGCATACAAGTTGCTGTCCTACTGCCTTGATCAGCAGTGCAGCCACGACTGAGCTGTCCACACCGCCGGAATGGGCTAAAAGAACCTTTTTGTCACCAATCTGCTCTCGCAGCGCGGCAATCTGTTCTTCGATATAGGCCTCTGCAAGCTGAGGCGTGTTAATACGGGCCATGCCTTCCGGCCTGACGGTTACAATCATGGTGTTACCTCCTGAAAAAATAAATATGTGAAAAAAGTAACATACAAGCTAACTGCCTGCGACGGGCATCATCGGAATCAATAAGTGGTCATATCCTGATAGATAATTGCCCGAAGCACGTCTCCGCCTGTGGGAGAGCCATCCGTTGAAAAAACAAGTATCACCTTGCGCCATTCAACCGCGCTTGGCGCATCATAGAAGCTGACGGTCTTCGCATCATTCAGCCCGCTCACCAGAGCAAGGTCGCTGCTGTCATTGTAAAGTGTCTCGGCAGCGGAAAAATCCAGATCTACCGGGCTGATATAGCTGGTGTAGTATTCCGCGGGCGAGAGCATCAAAGACTGGCCGCTGCTGGCGTTGGTGCCGTAATTCCGTGTGGACATGCTCATAAAATTCGCCATCTCCTCTCTGGAGAGGGTTACATCCGAGCTGCTCATGAGACCTGTCGGAGAAAGCTGCACGCCATCATCGCCAATATAGTCGGCCAGAGCCGCTACATTCCCGTTTTCCAGATCCAGAAGAAGGGTTTGCACGATGTCCGTATAGACCACATAAGGAACCTCTTCCAGTTCCGATGATTCCTGAGAAGAATCGTTTTGGGATGCTTCCGAAGATTCTTCGCCGGTTTTGGAGGATTCATCGTCTTTTGCCGGTTTGGATGAATCATCTTTCGCGCTTAGAGAAGATTCTTCTTTTTGGGAGGACTCCATCTGCGATTCCTGCTTGGCGGACTCTTCCCGGGAAGCGTCACCTTCCTGGGAACTGCTTTCCCCTTCAGAAGCCTGTCCGGATGATTCCTCTGTTTTTTCTGAGGAATCGGCTGAACCGCTCTTAGAAACGGTGCTTTCTTCAAGCGCCTCGACAATTTGGGACGCTTCAGAAGCGCTGCTATCCGCCGAAGAATCCTGCCGGCTTTCCTCAGCCGCATTTGTCTCACTGTTTCTGAAACGCGCAAAGAGGCCAAAATCGTTGCCTGTAAAGATCATATATCCTAAGCCGCCGGCTATCACCAGTAAAAATACGATCAATACAACCAGTCCCGCTATACCTTTTTTCTTTCCTCTACGAGCCATCTGTCTGTATCACCTCATAAGCATAAACCAACATGCTTTTTTCTTTCCTGCAACGCATATTATCGCACAAAAAAAGAGGGTTCGTCAATGGACAGAATCACTCAGAGATGCACGGCTCTTTTTATTTACCTTCGTCAGATTGTCCGAGTGAAAAATCACCTAAAAGTAGGTATTTTCCATATAAAAGGAATGCTATGATTAGAAAAGCAGAACAGTTGTTTATTTTAAAGTTAAACAGGATCAATCTGACGTCGGCTGAATCCCCTAAAAAGCCGATGCTCAGGGAATGGAGGTTATCATGGCACAACGATGCGCGATCTGCGGGGCGGAAATCAATCTGCTCCAGTCTCAAAAGCTGGCGGACGGTAATTATATCTGCCGGAAAAAATGCAAAAAGATCGGGATGAAATCCTTCGACTATATTCACGCAACCCTTCCTCTGGTACTGGATCATAACCAGCAGGTAGAAGAAGGAACCCGGATGTTTAATGCCTTGTTTCTGCCAAGAAAAAAAGCCAAAGATAGATCCAAAAAGCTAAAATCCTTCAGCGCTCATCTGTTTGTCGCGCCTGATTTGGGGCTTATGGCTTTGGCGGAATTCAAGTATAAGTTCTTCATTTTCGGCAAGTACTGTGATAAGGCCTGCGTTTTCCGCACCGGCGACTTGTACCTGTATGACGAAGAAAAGGCAACGGTGGTGATTGATGGCAAAATGCAGACCGACACCTACATGCACTTTGGCTTTATCAACACCTGCGGTCTGTCCGATTTCTACGAGAAGTGCGACAGCCACCGGGAAGTGGTTAAATACTTCAATCAGGTGTTCGGCATTGAAAAATCTCTGAAGAACATTGGAAACACCTGGAAAAACCAGATCAATGCCGTCAAGTCTTCCGTAGCCGCCGTCAAGGCAGGCATCGCAGGAGACGCGGATGCGGCGGATAAGGCCGCCAGGATGATCACCTCTCTCGATGTCATGCAATATGGCGACCGGACCCAGATCAACCAGCGGGCCAATTATGTGGTAGCCGCTTTCAGGGCCGGTCAGATTCTATAAAGCTTCCCGCTTTTTCACATGATTGTGGCCATATCCACAAAAACAGAGCCGCCGGTAAACTTACCTGCAGACGGCTTCCGCATATCTGAAGAATTCTATTCTTTGACAATGCGGCGGCTGAGAATGCAGACAAGTTTACCGGCGGCGACTGCTTTTATATATCAGTGATCAAAATGCTTCGACACATCCTTCAGGAAATCGATAATCGTCAGATGCTGCGGACAGACGCCTTCGCACTGACCGCATTCGATGCAGTCTTTGGCTTTCCCGCCCTTTGATGCGAGAATGTCGTAGTTGGTGAAGTTAATTGTCCAGCTGGGAACAGAACAGGCCGGATTTGCTTCTTTAAACATGGCCTCCACTTTTTCCGGAACCTTGGCCAAGGATCCGCCCTTCACCGGTTCCATAACGATCACCGGTTTGCCATGCTTTTCACAGACTTCATAGCATTTGCGGCTGTTAATCCACTGGGAATCCCAGTCCAGATAGTTAATCTGCAGCTGTACGAATTCCATTTCAGGATGCTTGGTTAAAATCTCATCCAGAAGCTCCGGCTGATCATGATAAGAGAAGCCTGCATGCTTTACCAGGCCCTGGGCTTTCTTTTCCAGCGGGTTTAAAATCCATTTTGTTGTTTCCCCTTTCACATGTATTTTTATTTCCTTTTTTTTCGGAACTGTTTCATAAAAGCATGCTGCTTCAGCCATGCTTCTTCATCGGCTTCCTGTTCGCCAAAGAAAACATCTTCGTAAATGCCGCAGATTTCCATGGCATCCGCAGGGTTCACCGCAAGTCCCTGCCAGTAGATCCGCTTAAAGAATGTACGGACCGACTCGTAGGGCTGGCGAATATACCCACGTTTTTTCATATACTTCAAGAGCCTGAACATGTCCAGACGGATTTTTTCACTGTTGGGAAGCGCCTGATATCGCTTTCTCATCAGGTAAAGCGCAAAACCGCCTGCGCCTGTCAGAAGAATCAGGGATACAATCAGTACCGTCACTGCGCCGCCGGCGGAGCCTGTTTCATCCTGCTCCTCAGCGGGTTTTTCCTCCTCCAGGCCGATCTCTTCCACAGCTTCCCCTTCTTCACCCAGGCCTTCGTTTTCCCAGGTCACCAGGGCGCTTTCAAAGCCCGGCGTCGCCTCAACGACAATCCAGCCATAGCCTTCTATATAAGCTTCACACCAGGCATGGGTATCGTCTTCGTCCAGAATCACTCTTGTCTGCCTGGGAATAACCGTCCGATAGCCCTCCACATAGCGTGCCGGGATTCCGGCTGCGCGCGAAAGAATGGCGGAGGCGGTGGCAAACCAGGTGCAGTAGCCTTCCCTGACATCCATCATATGGCTCAAAAAGTCTTCGCCTTTATCGGGAAGCTGCGGCGTAAGCGTATAGGAAAAGCCTTGCTGCAGATAATCCTCTATGGCCATCAGCTTATCGTAATCGCTCTCCAGCCCCTGGGTGATTTCCCGGGAAAGCTGATAGATCTCAGGCGGCAGGTTCTCCGGCAGCTGCAGATAGCAGGCGTCGATCAGCGCTTTTCGATCCGAGAGGCTTTCCTCCATCTGGGTCGTCTGAGCCAGATCCAGGACAAAATAAGCGCTGTAAGCACCGGTAATCTGCCCCCAGGACTGTCGCTTTTCTCTTTCATACGCATAATCCTGTGACTTCCGGATCAGGTCCGGCAGGTTTCTGGTGTTGTTTTCCAGATAAAACAGGGTATAAGCCGTCTCCTTTTCCTGCGCATAATCAAACCGCACCCGTCCGGAAACAGCCTGATAGGGGAACCGTTCTTCATCGTTTTTGATGCGCAGAAGTCCAGGCGTTGTAAAGAGCGTTCTGGAGTTTGTCTGCCGATAGGTGATCTCCAGCCGCCGCTGTCTAAAGTAATCGCTGACCAGGTCCGTATCGGATTTTTCCTCGATATGCGCATTCATATCCAGCGCCGATTTTTGGGTTTCATTCTGATCCGAATCCTGTCCCTGCGCCTGATTCTCCTCGGCCAGGGCTCCTTCCAGCCGTGTCTGAAGTCTGAAAAGCGCATACACATGCTCGGCTGTATCCAGCTTCCAGTTCAGAAGCTCTCCGGCCTGCTCCTCGTCAATATGATTCTCCCAGGCAGCTCCGTCAAAATAGTCCAATGACACGCCCGGCAGATAGATGACGCTTTCATCACCGAAATCAGACCAGACCAAAAGCTGTCTGAGCTCTTCTTCCTCCGTGCCTTCACCGATGCGCCGGCCAGTGCCGGTCCCATTAAAGTCCATGGAGAACTCGGTGCCGCCCTCCTGCCGGTAATGCAGTCTGGTGTCCACTCTCTCCCAAAGCTCCTGAATCCCGTCCCATGCCTTGTGGAGCAGGGTATAGGGATAAGGCTCCGCAGAGTAAGGCATCACCCACACCAGCGAGGAAAACAGGCACAAAATCAGCAGGACGGCTCCTTTGCCCTTCAGCTGTTTGCCTTTCCGATGGTGCAGCGCCTCCACGAGGCTGAAAAGGATGGACGGCAGCACCAGCGCATACACCGCCTTGGGAACAGTAATCGGCGCGATGGCCGCAAAAATCCAGAGCCCGCCAAGAGCTGCAGCCAAAATCAGCCTGGTCCAGAAAAAGCGCACCAGATAGATCAGCGCCATGCAAACGGCCATCAGGCTCAGCATGACCAGCAGATCTGCGGCAATCAGACTCTCTTCCTGAGGCTCCGTGAAGTACAGATAAACCTCATAAAAGACCTCTATACCGTCGAAGGTTCGGATAATGATCAGAAAAGTAAGCACCAGGACCAGAAAAGGGCCTGCCACCGGCGCCAGATGATCGGCCAGCAGCAAAAAAGCGACAGCGAAGGCCAATGTAGCTCCCAGAACCGCGGTATGAAGAATCGACGGCTGCAAATATGCAAAAGAAAGCAGACCGGCCAGGGCGGGCAGATATGCAAGCACAAAGGGGACGCCGTATCGATTGGCCAGTTCCTTCATACGGCACCTCCTTCCACCCTTCTTACCTGATCGCTTTTACCGTTCAGGGCAGCGAAAATATCGTTTTCGGAAGTCACCTGGTAGAAGGACAGCTTTGACTGGGCCGCCGCCAGAGCCGGCGAGGCTGCATCTTCTCCCATATATACCAGGGTAACATCCGCTCCTCTTTCGATGGGTCCGCTGATGCGGCGGATATAGGCTTCATCAAGCTCCCAGGTCAGCAGAATATAACGGTTCGTTCCGTTTTTCTGCTCATGAGCCATCAGCACCTCGTCCGTCCGCTCCGTGCCGCTGAAAAAGTTTCTGGACACCATCTTATAGAGACGTTCATAGGCAGAGGTTTCCGCAAGGGAAATCTGTCTGAGAAGATCCGGAACCACCTGCAGGGCGATGCCTCTTCTCAGGAAATAATCGGCACTGGCCAGCGTGCCCTCTACAATGCTGTCCTCGGCGATCCATCCCGCCTTTCCTTCCGGCAGGCATTCCCTTCCGTCCGGGATCAGGATCAGCTCGGATTTCGGCTCGGGCACCAGATTTTTCATAATCAGCTTCTGCTCTCTGGCGCTCAGCTTCCAGTTCACCCTTCTCAGATCATCCCCTTGCTGGTACAGCCGCCACTGCCCATCGGGCACGTGATCGCCAAAGTAGCTGCGGTCGATCTTCCTTCTTTCCTCAGCCTTTGGCGGGGCAATCTGAATCGAATCCAGCTTCTGGCGTCTGGGAAGGATATTAATGCGTTCGAATCTCTCGTAACAGATTTCTATCAATCCGAAGTAATCAGGCACCACGATTTTCCCTGCGCCCACCCGGGCTCTTCCCAGGTGCCGGCAAAGGGGTTCGAAGGTGAAAACCTTTTCTTCTCCCGGCTTCAGGCTGCACCACAGGAAAATCTCTTCCGGCCCAAACTGCACTTTCCCGTCCGTCATGCTGATTCGAATCTGGGGGATCGGCAGGAAGCTGTCGTTTTTCAGCTTCAGGCTGCAGGGAAGCCTTTCGCCGCGCACGATGCTGCCTGCATCCGCATCAAAGCGAATCTCCAGGCCCGTGAGAATCAGCTTGCGATAGATCAACGAAAGAACCGGAATCAGCGCCAGCGTCCAGAAAATCAGAAAGCTTCCGGCGCCTCCCCTGAAACCGATCAGCACCATGGATGCAATAAGAAACAGGACATAGACCACTCTTCTAATCACAAGCGGCGCGCCCAGCTTTTGACGTTTCCTTTTCGGCGCGGGTGGATTCGTTTTCGGAGACGTTTCTTTTTTGGTTAATTTCTTCATCCGTTTAACGTTTTTTCGTTTCTTTGTCATTCATGGGCGGAACCGCCACGGTCCTAAGGCATTCCTTCAGCACCCCCGATGCCGTCGCGTTCTGCAGGCTGGCGTCCAGGGACAGCACCAGGCGGTGGCTCAGCACCGGGTCCGCCACCTCCTGCACATCCTCAGGAATGACATAGCTCTGTCCATGAAGAAACGCCCAGGCCTGGGAAGCTCTGAGAAGCGCCAGGGTAGCGCGGGGGCTTGCCCCCAGAGAAAGAGACCGGGACTGCCTTGTGCCTACAACAATATCCAGAATGTAGTTTCTGATGGCATCGCTGACCTTCACCCGGCTCGCCTCAAGTCTCAGCTGCAGCACCTCTTCCCGGGTCAGAACCTGAGAGGCGATGGCAACATTTTTTCTGTCTGAATCCTGCGCCAGGTCCCGGGCTATCATATTCAGCTCGTCATCTTTTTCAGGGTAGCCAAGGGAAATTCTCATCAGGAAACGGTCCAGCTGGGCCTCCGGCAGCTGATAGGTTCCGGAAAACTCAATGGGGTTCTCCGTGGCAATCACCATGAAGGGCTCCTCCACCTTCCTGGTGCTCCCCTCCACCGTGACCTGCCTCTCCTCCATGACCTCCAGCAAGCTGGCCTGGGTTTTGGGAGACGTCCGGTTGATTTCATCTGCCAGAACAATATGATTCATGACAGGTCCCTCATGGAAAACCATCTGTCCGGTGGCCATATTGACCGTGGAATAACCGGTGACATCCCCGGGAAGGGTATCCGGCGTGAACTGGATGCGCCCGAAGCTAAGATCCAGGGTTCTGGACAGGGTCAGGGCCAGGGTGGTTTTGCCCACGCCCGGCACATCCTCCAGCAGCAGATGACCGCCTGCCAGAAGACAGCACAGCGCCAGCTCGCACTGTTTTCTTTTTCCAAAGATTACCTTTTCCATTTCTGCCAGCACCGGCAGCAGTTTCTCATTCATGGTCTGTTTCTCCTGTTATTATCTCAGATACGCGCCTGTTAAAGAATCCTGCGCGTCCTGAATATCCCCGAGCGTGCCGGAGGCAACAATCCGGCCGCCTTCTTCTCCCCCGCCGGGTCCCATGTCCACAATATAATCCGCATTGCGGATCACATCCTGATCGTGCTCGATCACGATCACCGTAGCGCCCTGGCGGATCAGCTTTTCAAAAACCCATAAAAGCGTCTTCACATCCAGCGGATGCAGTCCGATGGTAGGCTCATCAAAAACAAAAACCGTATCCGCCTGGCCTCTTCCCATCTCGCTGGCCAGCTTCAGCCGCTGCGCTTCGCCGCCGGAAAGCGAGGGCGTCTCTTCGCCCAACATCAGATATCCCAGTCCCAGATCCTCCAGCACCTCCAGTCTGCGGCTTACCAGCGGCAGATCCCGGCAGGAAAACAGGTTCTCGCTAATGCTTTGATCCATGAGCTCCGGCAGCGAATAGGCGGTGCCGTCTTTGGCCGGCCGCCTGATTTTCCAGGCTTTTTTGCCATAGCGGCTTCCCTTGCAGTCCGGACAGGGAATATCCACATCCGGCAAAAACTGGACATCCAGGCTGATACTGCCGGTTCCATCGCAGGTGGGACAGCGCAGGGATCCGGTATTGTACGAAAAATCACCCGCCTTCAGATTCGAGGCCTTCGCGTCTTTGGTTCGGGCATAGATTTTCCGAAGCTCATCATGTACATTTGCATAGGTTCCCACCGTAGAACGAATGTTAATGCCGATGGGCGTCGCATCGATGAGCTTCACATGGCTGATGCCTTCCGCCTCAATCAACCTGACGTGCTCCGGGAGCCTTCCTTCATTAATCTCAGCCTCCAGCGCCGGAATAAGACTCTCCAGCACCATGGTCGTTTTACCGGAGCCGGATACGCCGGTCACCACCGAGAGCCGTCCCTTAGGGAACGTGACATCAAGCGGCTTCACGGTATGAATCGGGCCGGTTTCCATATGGATTTCTCCAAGGTCAAACAGTTCTTCTTCCGGTATTTCCTCCCGGACGCGGATTTTTTCTCCAGCCAGAAAGGGACCGATTTTTGAAAGCGGATTTAGGGAGATTTCAGGGATCGTGCCTGAACAAAGCACCTGTCCGCCGTCCTTTCCCGCGCCCGGACCCATTTCAATCAGGTAATCCGCATGGGTCAGTACCTGGGTATCGTGATCGACCAGAACAATCGAATTGCCATCGGCAATCAGATCGTCCATGACGCCCTTCAGGCCCTTCAGATTCGCGGGATGAAGTCCGATGGAAGGTTCGTCCAGGACGTACAGGACACCGGTGGTTCTGTTGCGGACAGCTCTTGCAAGCTGCATCCGCTGTCTTTCTCCGTTGGAAAGGGTTGAGGACTCCCGGTCCAGGGACAGGTAGCCAAGCCCCAGATCCATCAGGCGTTTTGCCACGCCCTCAAAGGATTCGCAGATGCTTTTTGCCATGGGGCGCATGGGCTCCGGCAGGGAGTCCGGCACGTCCTTCACCCAAACCAGGGCATCCGAAAGGGGCATGGTGCAGGCTTCATCCAGAGAGATTCCCCGGAGGCGCGGCGCTCTTGCCGCACCAGAGAGTCTGGTGCCGCCGCAGTCGGGGCAGATGCCTACCCGCAGGAACTTTTCCACCCGTTTCATGCCCTTTTCGTCCTTCACCCGGGACAGAGCATTTTCCACGGTATAGGTGGCGTTAAAATAGGTGAAATCCATCTCTCCCGTGGCACCGGTGGCACCGTTCTGATAGATCATATGGTGCTTGTCAGCGGGGCCATGAAAGACAATCTCCCTCTCTTTCGGCGTCAGCTCCCTGAAAGGGACATTGGTTCTGACACCCATGTCTCTGGCGATATCCTTCATCAGCGACCACATGAGGGTCTGCCAGGGAAGCACGGCGCCTTCATCAATCGTCAGGGATTCATCCGGAACTAACGTGGATTCGTCCACCTCCCGGACAACGCCGGTTCCTTCGCATCTGGAACAGGCGCCGGAGCTGTTAAAAGCCAGATCTTCTGCGCCCGGCCCGTAAAAATGCTCTCCGCATACCGGGCAGACGATTTCCTGCTCCAGCGCCACCGCCATGGAAGGTTCGCAGTAATGCCCGTTTGGACAGCGGTGGGATCCCAGCCGGGAAAACATCAGCCTCAGGCTGTTCAAAAGCTCGGTCGACGTGCCGAAGGTGCTGCGAATCCCCGGCACCCCCGGTCTTTGCCGCAGCGCCAGGGCAGCCGGGACATACCGCACATCGTCCACCACCGCTTTTTCCGCCTGCGTCATGCGGCGTCTGGTATATGTGGAAAGGGCCTCAAGATATCTCCTGGACCCTTCCGCATAGAGGACACCCAGCGCAAGTGAGGATTTTCCCGAGCCTGACACGCCGGCTACGGCCACAATCTTTCCAAGAGGAATGTCCACGTCAATATTTTTTAAGTTGTGTACTTTTGCGCCCCTTACTTCAATATGATCTGGCGCATCCGTGACCTTTCTTAGTTCTTTACTGCTCAATTGTAAAACGAATGTCCTTTTCTATTTGATAGCGGCAGAGCCTTTGTCATCCGCTCTGCCGCCGCATACCGTCGTTTTCCGATTATGCCTATTTGCCAAACAGCTCGGCAGTCTTCTGCATACGCTCCGCGATCTTCACCTGGAAGGGACAGCGGCTTTCGCAGCTCTGGCAGCCGATGCAGGCACTGGCGGTAATACCCAGATCTTCGTAGTGGGCCCGTACGCTGTCCGGAATTTCCTTCTGAGCGGTCGCCAGATCGTAGAACTTGTTCACCATGGCGATATCGATATCCATGGGACAAGGCTTGCAGTGGCCGCAGTAGGTGCACTGACCCAGATAGGAATGCAGCGGCGCGTTCGCCAGCACGGAGGCATAGTCCTTGGCTTCCTGATCGGCCTCTTCGTAGGAAACAGCTTCGTCCACCTGTTGTTTATCATCAAAACCGCAAAGAATCGATGAAACCCCCGGTCTGGTCAGGGCGTAGTGAATGCATTGAACCGGTGTCAGCGCCACGCCGAAGGGAGAACGCTTTTCATCAAAGAGCCGTCCGCCGAAAAAGCCCTTCATAACGGTAACGCCTATGTTCTGCTCCTCGGCCATCCGGTAAAATTCAGCCCGGTCCGGATCAATCCCCGAATAGTCGGTGCCTTCGTAGCCCGTGAACATGGAATCCAGATCGTCGGTAGCTGGACGCATGTCAAAGGCCGGGTTGATGCTGAACAGGATCATCTCCACAAAACCGGTCTCAATCGCCCGCTTGGCCATAATAGGATTATGGGTGGACATGCCGATATGGCGGATGATGCCTTTCTCGTGCAGTTCATGGACATACTGGATAAATTCCCCGTTCATGGAACGGTTCCAGTCCTCTTCCGAATCGATGTAGTGGATCATGCCCAGGTCGATATAGTCGGTTTTCAGTCGTTTCAAAAGATCCTCAAACGCCGGTTTCACCTTTTCAAGGCGGCGGTCACGGACATATTGTCCATTCTGATAGGTGGATCCGATATGGCCCTGGACATACCATTCTTCCCGGCAGCCCTCCATGGCCTTCCCGAGAATATCCCTGGATTTGGGATCGGGCATCCAGCAGTCAATGATGTTAATACCCTGATTGTGGGCATAACGCATGGTTTCGACGGACTCTTCTTCCGGATGACGCTCGAGCCATTCTCCTCCGAAACCGATCTCGGATACTTCAAGGCCGGTGCGGCCAAGTACACGAAAATTCATAACTTCCTCCAAACAATCAATATATCAGCAGGCTTGAAGCCTTCTCTTTATTGTAACAGAAATCAGCAGGGATTCATAGCTTTTTTATCTAAAAACAGAAGGAGCGCAGAGGACGGCTTTGTGTTTCCCCTGCGCTTTCTGTTTCTTAGTCGAACTGACTGGTATACAGCTTATAATAGGTTCCATGCGCAGCCATCAGGGACTCGTGGGTTCCCTGCTCCACCACGTCGCCGTGTTCCATGACCAGGATTTTGTCAGCGTTCTGGATCGTGGAAAGCCGGTGGGCGATGACAAAGCAGGTTTTCCCTTTCATCAGGGACCGCATGGCCTTCTGCACCTGCCGCTCCGTGGAGGTATCCACGTTGGAGGTCGCCTCGTCCAGAATCAGCATATGGGTGTTATAGAGCATGGCGCGGGCAATGGTCAGCAGCTGCTTCTGGCCTTTACTAATGTTGCCGCCGTCCTCGGAAATCCGGGTATCATATCCCTGCGGAAGACGCATCACGTAGTTATGAATCCGGGCCGCCTTGGCAGCCGCCACCACCTCTTCCATGGTGGCACCCTCTTTGCCGTAGGCGATATTGTCGTAAATGGAGCCGGCAAATACCCATGTATCCTGCAGCACCATGGCATAGCTCCTGCGCAGGCTTTCCATGGTATATTCCTTCTGATTGTTTCCGTCCACCCGGATCGTTCCGGAATCCGGATCATAAAAACGCATCAGCAGGTTGATCATGGTGGTCTTTCCGGCGCCGGTATGACCGACGATGGCTACCGTCTGACCGGGCTCCGCCTTCAGGTTAAAATCGTGCAGAATCGTCTTGCCCGGCACATAGCCAAAGTTGACATGCTCCGCTTCCACATCTCCCTGAACATCCGTCAGCTCTTTGGCTCCGTAAATGTCGGCCACTTCCTCCGGCTGATCCAGCAGCTGGAAGATTCTCTCGGAGGCAGCCAGGGCGCTGTAGATTTCATTAATAATATTCGCAATTTCATTGATGGGTCCGCTGAATTTGCGGCTGTAGAGAATAAAGCTGGAAATCTGCCCAAGGGTCACAATAGAGTACATGTACATAATGGCGCCGCCCATGCCAATCGCCGCCAGACCGATATTGTTCAGCATACCGACCGTCGGACCCATGGTCATGCCCATGCCGTCGGCAGCATTGTAGGCATCCGCGGCCTGGTGATTGATCCGGCTGAAGTTTTCGCAGACTTGTTTTTCATGAGCATAAGCCAGGATTGTTTTCTGGCCGCTGAACATCTCCTCCGTAAAACCGTTCATTTCGCCGTAGGCAGCGCTTCGCTTGGAATAAAGCGGCCGGGTCTTCCTTCCCCGATACCGGGTGAAAAGGATGGAAGCCGGAATGGTAAAGGCCATGCAGGCTACCAGCGGCAGGGAGATGCGGCACATCATCAGAAAGCTGCCGATGACGGTAACCAGCGACGTAACGATCTGCACCACATCCGCAGACAGGGACATGGTCACCACATCGATGTCGTATGAGACGCGGCTGATAATATCGCCGGCCAGGTTCTTGTCAAAATAGCCTACCGGAAGCCGGTGAAGCTTGGCGAAGACATCCCGGCGCATATTCCGGGCGATCTTGCGGCCGACCCGCATCATCCCGATACTGACCAGGAAGTTCAGAACGGATCCGCCCACATAAAAGGCCAGCATCAGAAGCGCATATCTGACCACCACCGGCATATCCACCTGTCCTACGCCCTTGCTGGCAGCATCGATGGCCTTACCGGCATAGTTTGGGCCCATCAGGTTGCCAAGGTTACTGAGGAAAGTAGCCAGAATCAGCAGAAGCACGACATATTTATAAACCATCAGGTAGTTGAGAATCCGGCGAAGCGCCCCCCGTGCGTCCTTTGGTTTTTCTTTTTTCCCTTGATTTCTCGGCGGCATTACGCTTCACCTCCCTTCCCGGAACCGTTTTTTCCAAGTCCGGCTTCAACCTGAATCTCATAAATGGACCGGTAATCCGGGCAGTTTTCAAGAAGTTCCTTATGGGTTCCGTACCCGATCACCCGGCCATTGTCCATGACCAGAATTTTCGTCATGTTCATAATACTGGATACGCGCTGGGCGATCATGATCATCGTGCTGTCTTTATGATGTGCGCTGATTGCCTTTCTCATGGAGGCATCTGTCTTGTAATCCAGGGCGCTGGAGGAATCATCCAGGATCAGGATTTCCGGATCCGCCGCCAGGGCTCTGGCCACCAGCAGCCGCTGCTTCTGTCCGCCGGACAGATTGGCGCCTTTGATGGCAGCCTCATGCTCCAGGCCGTCATCCAGTCCATCCACATATTCAGCGGCCATGGCATCCTCCACCGCCTGACGGATCTGCTCATCCGAAAGACCGCGGCCGAAGTTGATGTTTTCCCGCAGCGTATCCCGGAAAATGGTATCGTTCTGAAATACGACGCCGAATTTCTGTCTCAGCTCGTCTCTGCCGTAAGTCCTCACGTCCCGGCCGTCCACATAGACCGCGCCGCTGCAGCCGTTCTGAGGGGTCACATCATAGAACCGCATCAGCAGATTGATAATGGTTGTCTTGCCGCAGCCGGTAGGACCGATAATTCCCAGGGATTCACCCTTCTTCAGCTCGAAGCTGACATCCGTGAGGGCCATCTCCTGCTCTCCGCCGGCGAACGCCGCATCCTTGGAAAGCGTGATCTTCTGACCGTTGTCCCCGTAGGTGACCTTCTCGGGAGGCATGTCGCCCGCCTGATAAGAAAAGGTCACATGCTCAAAACGGATAAACTCATCCCCATGAGGCTGATCGACCTCGTCCTGTGAAAGCACTGTCTGATCGATCTCGGTCTGCAGCACCAGATCAATACGGTTGGCGCTGGCGCTGGCTCTTGAGATAGACATAAAGATACGGTTCAGACCCATGACGCCCATGGTGATCATATTAAAATAGGTAAGAAATGCCAGAATAACGCCCGGCTGCATCTGCCCTGCGTTAACCCGTCTCGCGCCGATCAGAATAACCAGCACCAGGCCGATATTCAGGCTCAGCTGCATAAAGGGCCACGGAATCGCCATAATCTGGCTGGCATGGATATCACTTTTCATCATCTCGTCGTTGGCCTGTCCGAACCGACGGATTTCATAGTCCGACTTGGACAGCGCCTTTACCACGCGGATGCCGGTGATATTTTCCCGCATGATCCGCACCACCGTATCCAGCCGCTGCTGAACCTTGGTAAAAAGCGGAATGCCGCGGGAAGATACGAAGAGCACCACCGCCAGCAAAAACGGGATCATACAGACGAGGATCATGGCCAGCTTCCAGTCCATGGTGAGGGTGAAGAACACGCCGCCCAGCAGCATAATAGGCGCTCTGACGCAAAGGGTCTGAAACTGCTGGACCACCTGCTGCACGTTATAGCTGTCGGAGGTCATGCGGCTGATGAGGCTGGGAAGTCCGAAGTCGTCAAATTGCTTACCGGAAAGGTTGGACGTCTTCTCGAAGAGCGCCTGCCTGACATCATAACTGACATTGTGTGCATTGAAGATGGCTTTCCTGTTGGCCATGACGTTAAACTGCCGGCACAGCAGCGCCGAGACAAACATCAGAAGTCCCCAAAGAATAACCATGGTCAGATTTTTGGTGGGAACAACCGTATCCACCATATGCTCTAATATATAAGGAAGCAAAAGCTCAGCCGCTGTTCCCAGAAATTTCAAAAAGATGGCCATTGCAAAAGCCCCCAGATAGGGCTTGACGGACCGGATTAACAGTTTCATGCTTTTCCCTCCTTCACCAGTCTCAAAGCATTCTGATAGAGGATCTCAGATAAGCGGGCCACCTCGGCCCTGTCAGTTACCGAGAGAGAATTCAGAAGATTATCATAAAACGCCGTATAGGTTTCATGAAGCCTCGGATAGATCTGAAGCGCTTTTTCAGTGGGATAAACCGCTCTGGCGCGGCCATCATTGGGCGAAGGCCTTTTTTCTATATACCCTTTCTCTTCCAGCCTGGCCAGATGATGGGCTACCGTTGTCTTATCCAGACAGACCTTTTCCACCAGAAACTCCTGGCTGCAGCCAGGATTCCGGCAGACATGGGAAACGAGCAGCGAAAGGCCGGGATGAAGATCCACATCTTTCATCTGCTGCCGCCTGAAGATATCAAAGCATCGGCTGATTCGTAAAAGATTGCCAAGTTCCGTATGCTGCATCTGTGACTCGCTTTCTAAACTATTTTTAAAAACCAAAAAAGAATTATAGCCTATTTAGTTGTCAAATGCAACTATTTTCTTAACACTTTCCGCTCTTTGTACATATATAAATGTTCAATAATAAGGAAGAATATATTGCATTTTTTGTAAATTTATCCTATACTGGTTTATAAAGAATTTCGTGATTGCAGATTTTATATACAAAGAAAGGAATCATTCAATCCTTCTCGTTAATGATTGGGTGATATATCATGTATGAAATCAAAGGACCTTGCCAAATTGCTGGGGGTATCCCAGGCTACTATTTCTCTTGTACTGAACGGAAAACCCGGGATCAGCAAACCGCTTCGTGAAAAACTGACCAATCAGATTATTGAGCTTGGCTACGAAAGCATGCTGGCCGGACACGAAAATACCCAGGCAGAGACGGAACAGATTCCTGCCGGACGTAAAAACAGAGGTTCTATTATCTATCTGTCCTACCGGTCCAAGCAGGAGGACTGGAATGATATCTATTCCTTCTATGCCGGGGTTCTGGAGGGTGCCCAGCAGGAGAGCCGCGAAATCGGCTGCAACCTGGTCATAATGTACCGCAACTGCGAAAGCGATCTGACCGGCGCCATCAAAGATACCGGCAATGTGATCGGGCTGATCGTGGTGTGCACCGCCGTTACGGATGAGGTCCTTAATGAACTTAATTCGCTAAAGCTTCCTTATGTATTTATCGATACCTTCGATCCCACACACCCTGTTAACGCTGTCAACGTGGACAATCTTCAAAGCTTCCATATGAGCGTCGGATATCTGAAGGCAAAGGGACACCGCCGGATCGGCTATGTCCAGTGCGAGGCCGAATCCTCCTCGGGCGAAGACCGCCGCGTGGCTTTTCGGCGCGCTTTGAAGGAGCATCATCTGGCGGATCGAAAGGAAAACTATTTCAATCCAGGATTCAGCAGTTCTCCCATGGATACCTCCGGATTGGAGGAACAGTTCAGGCAGGCCGAGAACCTGCCGACCGCTCTTCTGGCCGAAAACGATCAAAATGCCATGCGGGCCGTCAATGCACTGAAACGCATCGGGAAAAGAGTTCCTGAAGATGTATCGGTGATTGGATTTGACGACAATCCCTTAAGCCGGATCTGCGATCCCCCCCTTACCACCATCCGCAGCTCCCGCCACAGAATCGGCCGTGAATGCGTGGCGCTGATTATGCGTCTGAAACGTCTGTACAGAACCGATACCACCCAGGTTCCCATGAAAATATCCATTTCCACCGAGCTGGTGGAGCGTGAAAGCGTCCGGGATCTGACAAAATCCTCGGAAGAAGAGGAATAAACACAGGGGACGGTTCTCTGTGTTCCTTCAACATAACCATATAAAATATACCCTTCAAAAGAACTTTTGGCAGGTTAATCCATTGCCTTAAGCTCTTTTGTTTTTTTTGACAAAAAGGACGCCCGAATTGGGTTATAAATTTATGTGAATTTTACGGCAATTAATTTATAAATCGCCTTGACATTTTTATAAACGAGGTTTATAATGTGGCCATAGTCAGATGAGCGAACAACACCTGGCTGATAAAAATCTTAAGGGTTTCCAGTAAATGGATCGATATCCCACTTTTTAGATCCGGCCTTTAAGAAAATCAAAATAAAAAATTAGAAAAGGAGTTCACACAATGAATACGAATTATGGTTTCTTTTTCAATCGCTTCTTAGCTGAAGATGTTCACGCTGCTGAACTTCAGGTTGAATATCCCAAACTTCCTAAGCATGTTAAAGCAGCAGCCGCCCCTATGGTCAACAAAAAAGAGATTTTTGCCGAGGCCGTCTGGGAGAAAATGTACGGAAAGAAACGTCCGGTTGTTAAGTTTGCTTAACATTCATCCTGTAATCTGCCTTTACAGATAAGGCTGGTTGCAATCTTACATCGATTTTATCTTAATTTTCGATAAAATATTTGCGGTAAAAGAAGCTGTCTGGTCTTTCGATCAGGCAGCTTCTTTCGTTATCGGATCTGGAAATATCGGAGTCGGATCTGGAAAGATTGGAATCGGATCTAAAGGTATTGAAACCAGATCCAGAGGATTCTGAGCATGTCTCCTGGTTCGTGATTCGTGGTTCGTGATCCATGATTCATAAACCATAAATTCCAAATGATGCATGATTCATGAAAAAAGGGTTAGCTGCCTTTGCCCTTCCGATTCGCAAAGATTCGTTTTATAAACTCCAAAATTTTTCTAAAATATTTTATAAATTCTTCTTGACAATTTTATAAAGAAGATTTATAATATCTTCAGAGTCAGACAAGAGAACACGTTCTGACCAAAACCAATAAAAAACAACAAAGGAGTTCACACAATGAATAACACTTATTTTTTCAATCGTACATTAGCGGATGATGTTCAGGCTGCTGAACTTCAGATGGAATACAGCAAAGTTCTGAAGAAAGCCAAAGCCAAATTAGCACCGATCGTAAACAAGAAGGAAGTCTTCGCTGAGGCTGTCTGGGAGAAAATGTACGGCGCCCGCCGCGCTGCTTATCAGGCCGCTTAATGGAATAAAATCAAATTCACTATAAATCATATCGTCATATCGTTACGGAATCCAAGGCCGACCCTTGTACAGGGTCGGCTTCCGATATTATTGACCTTTTTATGATCGAGGCTGCCTCTTATTTTGAGACAGCCCCTTTTATTGATGAGTATATGAAGCTGCCTGAAGAAGCGGCAGAATGGCTGCGTTTCACGCTGCAAAATCAATTCAGGATCGCTTTTATTACGCCGCCCTCTTCCGGCAAAGCTTCGATCAGCGATCTTGGGATCACGTTTTCTGTTTTTTCACCATTCAAGGTAACTTCCCTGACCTGGTAATGTTCTTTATGGTCCGGATTTTCATAAACGACCTGAAGTTTCTTGCCGGCGAAATAAAGGCTGACGGAAGCCTTTCCGTTTTCGTCAAACTGATTGGCAAGGAGCTGCGGCTTTAATGCCAGATCGCCCAGATTGCCTTGAATGCCGTACTGCTGGGTCAGAACTGTCAGCAGATACCAGCTGGCCGACCCTGTCAGATAATGATACACGCCGCGGCCGGTCTGATCGAAATATTCAGGAAGTCCCGGGTAGATACGGCTTTTTTCAAAGCAGTTCGCCTGATCGGCCAGCGTCTGGAGCGCCTTGAATCCTTCTTTGGCAAATCCCCTGGAATAAAGGGCGCTGGCATACATAACTGTCATATGAGAGAAAACCGCGCCGTTTTCTTTTTCACCATAGGCAAACCCGAACATACGGCCCATATCCATTTTCAGCTCATGGAAATTGGTGTTCAGCCGGTAGCCGCCGGCATTTGGATCAAACAAATATTGATCGGCGCAATCTGCGATGGACTTCACCTGCTCATCCGTGGCCACGCCGCTTCGAATGGCGAAAACCTGTCCGGTCAGCATCATCCGGACCTGGTTCTCGCCTTTTTCATTTTGGAAGATCCCTTCTACCCTTCTGGCATGATTGTCATAGTAGCTGTTATACCATCCCTCATCCAGATACTCCTGCCTTCGGAGCAGCTCAAAGAGATGATCAGCCTTTGCCTGAAGATCTCTGATCAGCTCATCCGCTGAAACCAGCACCGAACCGCCGCTCAGCTGATGTCGTACGGCCTGGGCATATTCTTTCAGCATCTCCTGTTTCTTTTCCGGATCTTCGTAGAAGGAAGGCCTGCCGCACAGAAGCCTGGCCGTCTCCGCAGCCAGTTTAAATCTGTCTGTTCCCTTTTCTTTCAGCAAGGAAATCATATTGGCGAGCTCTTTCAGATTTTCGGCATAGGCAAACGTGAAGGCGACACTTTCTCCCTGATCCGGGGCCATATCCAGCGCATCGTTCCAGTCAGCGCCCCTCAGCCGGATGATATTATGTTTTCCTACTTCATAAAAGGCTGTCAGGTTCTGGATGAGAAGATGCTCCAGAATAGTGCCCTCATAGACAAGACCGGTTCTCGTCTTCTGAAGAGATCCCTGCTCGGGTGTCCACGCCTCATCCTTTTCAAAGCCTCTCATGGCCATGGCATCCTTGAAGTAAGGCGCTTTTTCCATCAGGATATCCAGATCGCCGGTCTGATCGATGTACAGCTTGGTCGTTCCCAGCGGCCAGTAAGCATGGTCCATCCAGACCCGGCTGATGCCGTTGCGGTCTGCGATAAACTCACCGACGCCGTCTCCGATAATCGTGGCATTTGTGCCATCCACTCTGACTCCGCCGTAATTGGCGACCAGCATGGATCTGACGTCCGCAGGATCCATCAGAATCAGCGCCAGGCAGTCCTGCCACAGATCCCGCCAGCCTCTTCCGCCCCGTCCATAGTCGTGGTGAGGCAGGAAGGAACAGCCGAAAATCCGGCGCAGAACAGGCTGGAAGCTGACCCATCTTAGGAAGCGGTCATAGTCCTTGTTCTGGCTTTCAAAGCGTATATTGGCCTTTTCCTGCCAGTAAGCTTTCATTTTTTCCAGCTCGGCTTCCGCTTTATCCGGAGAACCGAACCGTTCCACCAGTTCTTCTTCAGGCACTTCAGTATCTGCGATGCCGGCCAGGATCACATACCGGATCACATCGCCCTCTTCCAGGGTTACCGGGGCAAAGAGCAATCCTCCCACCGCTTCCGTGCCGGCAAAATCTTCGCCGGCTGAAACGGGATTCATATCTTCATAGACAGCTCTGGGATGGGTAAAGGTGCCTCCCTCTCCCAGAAAGCTTTGTACCGTCGGATAAAAGCCCTCCGGTCGAATGCCATCTTCCATCACACCCTCTACGTAATAGGTCAGATGATTGGGTTGATGGCCCCGCTCATCGAAGGACATGGTGGGTTTCACCTGGATGCCGTAGATACCGGTATGAATCCGGTGCAGCATGGAGGTTACGTTCCGGTGATCCCGGATATTGTCTGCGCTCCTTCCATAGATGGGAACAGCGCAGATGCCTTCGATGGTTTTGGACTCGTTCCCGGTATTTTCGATGGAAACCAGCATGACTTCTGCATTGACATCCGTCGGTACAAAGCAAGTGATCTCTGCCCTCAGGCCGCCTTCCTTCCAGCACCGCACCGTTTTTTGCCACATGAGGCCGGCTTCCAGAAGGCTCTCATCCTGGTCCGGGGTAAACCGGTCGGCTTCCTGCTTAGCGGATGCGCCTGAGGCCGACCAGATTTGGCATGCGGTATTCTTCGCACCATCTTCTGTCGTCATCCTGATCCAGAAATTTCGGGTAGATCGGTTGTTATGCAGATTTTCGGAGCTGACAGGCTCCAGCAGAAAGCTGTTCTGACTGATCTTGCTGTCTCCTCCCAGAAGGGGCGTAATGGAAGATTTCAAGCCCGCTTCACCGGCCAACGGAAAATACAGATAGCTGACCTCTTCCGGATTGGATACGGAAAAATCTGCGTTATCATTTAAAAATGTAAGCTTTGCCATTTTACTTCTCCTTTTTATTGTTCCGGTCTCTTCCGATTCAGGTATTCATCCAGCTGTTCTTTGATTTTCTCCGGCATTTCCCGTTTTACCGGACAGCAAACAGCATCTGCCATTTCTTTTACAAATTCTGCAATAAAGCTTCCGTCTTCTTTCAGCCGCTCCGCAGACAGAATTTTAGGCGTATCATATCGACTATGAATATTTGACTGCCCCGGTCCTGTGATCCGGGCGAAGGACAGCGCCGGGACGCCACCATCCGCAAAAGGAGTGGAATCACTGGAATACACGCCGGTTCTGGCATCGATTCCCCAGCCTCTTTTGGCTGCAAAGTATCGGATGAAGCTCACTAAAGCCTCTTCCGCGCTGACGACAGCAATAAATTTGCCCATGACGGAGCCGATCATATCCAGGTTAACATTCAAAGCCACCTTGTCCAGATCCTGTTTATGCGCTGCGGTATAGGCTTTGGAGCCTAACAGGCCTCTTTCTTCGCTGCCGCAGAAAACAGCCCGGATGCCATAACGGTGCGGCGCGCCTTCCTTTAAGGCTTCCAGAACCTCCAGCACGCCAATGCAGCCGGACATATTGTCATATGATCCCCGGGACAAGGGCACCGTATCATAGTGAGCCGTCAGAACAATCCATTCGTCCGATGTTCCGGGAATTTCTGCGATGACGTTGTGTGATTCCCCTTCATATTCTTCCTGATCCACCTCTATTTTGACCCGTTTTGTTTTCCTCTTTACGAGCTCAAATGCTGTTTTGGCGTTAATCGCGGCTCCCAGGATCTTCGGTGCATCTCCTCTGACAAAGCTTCTGAGCTCGCTTTGATCGATATCCGTATCCTGAAAATTCACGTTGCCGGTATAGGTGATAAACCCTGCAGCGCCCGCTTTAATTAAGTCCTGATAGAGAAAATGATGCATGCCCGAATCAACCAGAACAATTTTGCCCTTCGCCTTCTGCAGGGAAACCTGATCCTGATTCGGCATATAATACAAGGGAGCTTCCACGCTGCCTGACCCGCACAGTTTAAATCCTTTACAGGGAACCTCGGTCCCTTCGCCTTCTTCGTTCTGATAAGCCATGAGCTTTGCCATTTTTACATTGGCCATCTCCACCGGAAAGGCCTCCAGATAGGCGTGAATGCCCATCTGCTGGCATTTATCCATCAGATAGCGCGCCACCTGAAGCTCTTGCAGAGTGCCTGAGGTATGGATATAATCGGTATCTTTGATAATCTGGTTTATGGTTCTGATATTCATGGGCTCCTCCTTGAGGCATTGATTGAACCCATTATAGAAGATATTCCGGAATAATACAACCCTGAACACAGCTTTTGAATTTATCGCTTTAAAGTCTTGAATCTTTTGCAAAAAAATGTCATAATGAGATGTCTGTAAAAAATCAAAAAGCGCATGGTTGGAATTCTAATCCGCCATGTCCGGATATGATTAGATCAGTTTTTTTGAGGAGGATTTTTATGATTCTTAGTCAGAACCTGCTCAGCGAGCTTCTTGGCATCGGCCTTTCATCCGGCGCCGATTTCGCTGAGGTATTTGCTGAAAACACGCTGGAGTCACAGATGACCTTAACCGGAGGCAGTGTCGAATCGATCGCGGATCGAAGGCTCTCCGGCATGGGTTTCCGTTTGCTGAAAGGCACGAAAAGCGTGTACGCATCCACATCGGATCTGAGCCGTAGCGGCCTCATCAACTGCGCCAAATCAGCTGCTCAGGCGCTGGGCAGTCTCGGCGAGGCCGGCCATGTTGTCCTTCACGAACGGGTTTTCCCTGACATCCATGGTATCCGGATTGTTCCCTCCACCGTCGATGCAGCCGATAAAGCTGCTCTTCTCCACAGGGCTTATGACAGCGCCAAAGCATATTCCAAGGAGATTGTTCAGGCCCAGGCCAGGATTTTGGATATTGACCGCAATATCCTGATCGCCAACTCTGAAGGCCTTCTGACGCAGGATCGCCAGATCAGAACCCGGCTTTCGGTTAATGCCGTTGCCTCCAACGGTTCGGAAAACCAATCCGGCTCCTGCGCTCCCGGCGCCCGGATGGGAATGGAGTTATATGAATTGAAAACACCCGAGATGGCCGGCGAAGAGGCTGCCCGTCAGGCTGTTACCATGCTGCATGCAGGATATGCCCCTGCCGGCAACATGGCTGTCGCGATCGAAAACGGCTTTGGAGGCGTTATCTTCCACGAGGCCTGCGGCCATTCTCTGGAAGCCACCTCCGTAGCGACAGGACGCAGCCAGTTCTGCGGAAAGCTTGGCCAGCAGATTGCAAGTCCTATCGTCACTGCCATCGATGACGGAACGGAACCCAATTCCTGGGGCTCCAACAATATTGACGACGAAGGACATCCCACCCAGAAGCTGGTGCTGATTGAGAACGGCATTCTGAAGAACTATCTGATTGACCGTCTCGGCTCCCGCCGCATGGGCATGCCCGCCACCGGCTGCGGCCGCCGCCAGAACTATCATTACGAACCCACCTCCCGTATGAGCAATACGTATATTGCTGCCGGAAAGGACGATCGGGAAGAAATCATCGGATCCATGGACTATGGCCTTTATGCGGCAGCCATGGGCGGCGGCAGTGTCAATCCCGTAACCGGCGAATTTAACTTTGCAGTCAGAGAAGCCTATATGATTCGGGACGGAAAGATTGCAGAGCCAGTGCGCGGCGCAACGCTGATCGGCAAAGGATCCGAGATTCTTCCCAAGATTGACCGCATCAGCTCCAATCTGGACAGTGCCCAGGGTATGTGCGGTTCCAAGAGCGGCAGCATCCCCACCAACGTAGGCCAGCCGCTGATCCGGGTTTCCTCGATTACCGTAGGAGGTCGCTGAACCTCTGATGCGAGTTTGCTGCTTGCAGCAAACTCCGACTAATGAATTTAAGGAGTATTATATATGACATTTGATGAATTCAAAGCTGCAGTGATCGGCGCAGCCAAGGGCCTGGGCCTTGAAGAATATGAATTATACTATATGGAAGAATCCTCTCAGTCAGTGACGGCTTTTCAGGGCGATATCGATGAGTTTTCCAGCGAGGTAGCCGGAGGCGCCACATTCCGCTGCAAGATTAACGGTAAAATGGGCTACTGCTCCACGGAGGATTTTTCTGAAGAGGAGGCTGCGCGCATTGTCGAGCGGGCTGTAAAAAATGCGTCTACGATCGAATCAGCCGATGAATCAGATATTTTTGCCGGTAGCCCTTCCTATGAATCCATTCAGGAAGAAGAAACCGTTCTTTCCGGCATGGCCGACATGTCGAAACTGGCGCTTGATCTTTATGAGGCGTCTTTGCGCCAGGACGAGAAGGTGCAGAAAAACTCTACTGCCAGTGTGTCTCAGGGCACGACGGTGATCCGACTGGTAAACTCAGCAGGCCTGGATCTTTCCAGTAAATCCACGATGCAGCTGGCTATGCAGAGCGCCATTGTCCGTCAGGGTGATGAACAGTTCAACAGCTATGAAAGAGCCAATGGTCCGCTGAAAGAGATTGATATCGATCAGACGGCTTCCAAGGCTGTTTCAAAAGCCATTGACAAGATTTCCGGAAGCCCGGTTCCCACCGGCACCTATCCCATCGTGTTTGATAATTCCTGCTTTGCCTCTCTTCTGGCCGCTTTTTCAGGTATCTTTTCCGCTAAAAATGCGCAGCAGGGGATGAGCCTTCTGACAGGCAAAGAGGGACAGCAGGTTGCATCCGATGTGGTGACCCTGGTGGATGATCCTTTTTATAAAGGAAACCAGACGGCTTTCGATGGCGAAGGCGTCGCCACTAGAAAGAAAAACCTGATCGAAAACGGAACCTTCACCACCCTTCTCTACAATCTGATGACTGCGAAAAAAGCCGGCGTGGAAAGCACCGGCAACGGCAGCCGCGCCTCCTACGATGCGCCGGTGGAGATTGCCCCCTTCAACTTTTATCTGGTTCCCGGCGAGAAAGAAGCCGAAGCCCTTTACCAGGATGCCTGCAGGGATGGAGATGGCTTCGCACTGCTGATCACCGAGCTTGGCGGTCTGCATGCAGGTCTTAACCCCATTACCGGTGATTTCTCGCTGCTTGCCAGCGGCTATCGTCTGGAAGATGGCAAAAAAGGCACCTATGTGAATGGCATCACGGTCTCCGGCAATTTCTATGAGCTGCTGAAAAACATCGTGGAGGTCGCCTCCGATCTGGATTTCGGATTCCCCAGAGGCTTTACCAGAATCGGTTCTCCCAGCCTGTACGCCGGAAAACTGTCCGTAGCAGGAAAATAATTCTGGAGGGTTATGATTGATGATCCGTTCAATACATCTCGTGCCTGTCTCAGAAAAATCCCATCCCTTCGGAACGGCTTTGTTTGCGGTTCCGCTGTCCGATTCTGGTTATGTGGAGGAAGAATACTTCTTCGATGGTACAGCGAACGTCTATGAGCGCGCGGAAAATGGCGGCAAAAGGATTCGTTTTGCCGATGCGCCTTATACATCCCGTCTCATGATCCGCCGTCCGGCTGATCCTGCGAAGTTTTCAGGAACCATCGTTTTTGAAATTAACAATTCCACGCCTCAGTACGATCTGGACCGCTGCTGGGTGCTGCTCCGCAAACAGATCATGAGAGATGGTGACATCTATGTGGGCGTGCTCAGTAAGCCGAATGTCATCCGCCGGCTGATGCAGCTGGATGCTGAGCGCTATCAGAGCCTGAAATGGCCCAATCCGCTCCCCTGCGATCTTCCCGCCAATCAGCTGGGCAATATATCCGGTCATTCATCTCCTGAATCGGAGGACGGTTTGTTCTGGGATATCCTGATGGATACCGCCCGGCTGCTGAAAAGCGCAGACAGCCGGAATCCTCTATCCGCTTTCTGCCAGAAGCCGATTAAAACCATCCTTTCAGGCTGGTCTCAGTCCGGCGGCTATATGATTCGTTACATCAAGGATTTCAGTCTTGAAGAAGGAAAAGATCTGTTCGATGGATTTCTCGCCATGGGTGCCGCGCCCATCTGCACCCCTAACTTGAACCAATCGGATAAAACACCGTTAACCGCTCTGGATCTGCATCCCTCCTGCGTGGACAAACCGATGATTGATATTCACACGGAGTCGGATAACGCCAGGCTGGGCGGCGCCCTGTCCCGGATGGAAAACGGCCCTCTCTACCGGATGTACGACATCGCCGGACCCAGCCACGATACTGTCTACAGTTCCATCGAATACCAGGAAGGCAATACCGATTTTGACCGTCTGGGCATCCGTTCCCGGTATCAGGGAGCAGAACCCAATCCCAACGCCTTTCCGCAGCATCTGGCATTTCATTCGGCGCTGGCCTGGCTGAAGACGTGGATATGGGAAGGAAAAGCGCCGCAGATTCTGCCGCCGATTCCCTTTGATCAGAATCTTCACAACCAGAAAAAAGACGGCAACTCGGTGGGCGGTTATCAGCTGCCTCAGTTCGCCCTGCCCGTCTGTGAATATCACGGAACCGCTACGCCGCCATCGCCCGAAGCAGCCTTTTCCTGCTCTGTCTTTGGCTGTGAAAGGCCCTTTGCCAAAGGAGAGCTGCAAAAGCGCTATGGTTCTCTGGCAGAGTATGAATCCAGGCTCACCGCCGAGACCGATCAGGCTATTCAAAAAGGCCTGCTTCAGGCCGCCGACAGGGACGAAGCCATCGAACGGGCCATGAAACAGGCAGTCAAGTACGGACTTATGTAAAAATCACAGGGAAAAACAAGTCAAATCAGGTTCAAATCAGGTCAAAACAGGGGACGGTTCTGTGTGTT
>JAGBND010000004.1 GCA_017634575.1 Bacillota bacterium | reverse complement strand
GAGGGAAGAGCACGTCGGTATAATATTCAGACAGACGCACTTAACTCACGGGAATCGTTTTTCCATTTTCAAAGGAGGAATACCATGAAAAAGTTGATTGCTCTTGCACTTGCATTTTGTATGATTTTCGCACTGGCCGGCTGTTCCGGCGGCTCTTCGGGAGCTGCTTCCGGCGGTTCCTCGGAAGGTTCCGCAGCTGGCACTGCTGCTAAAGATGGAGAAGAAGTTACCTTAACCATGTGGTGTATCGCGACCGAAAGCGACGCCAACCGTCCGGCTTATGAAAAAGCCATCGCTGAATACGAAGCGAACCACCCCGGCGTTAAGATCGAGTGGGAAGCCTTTGAGAATGAGTCTTACAAGACCAAGATCAAAGCGGCCATGAGCGATCCTGATACCCTTCCGGATATCTTCTTCACCTGGTCCGGCGCCTTCCTTGGCGACTTCGCCCGTGCCGGCAACGTGTACGCGCTGGATGAGGCCTACAAGCCCTTCGCAGACAAGCTGCCCGAGGTGATGCTGTCCAACTCCACCTACGACGGCAAACACTATGCCGTACCGCTGACCTACAATATCGTCGCTATGTTCGCGAACATGGATATGCTGAAGGAAGTTGGCTGGGATCATGTGCCCGCCACCTACGAAGAGCTGACTGCCTGCTGTGACGCACTCGTTGCCGCCGGCAAGATCCCCTTCGGCTGCGCCGGTAAAGAGACCTGGTGCGTCACCGAATATCTGGAGCCCATGATCGAGAAAACCATCGGCTATCAGGATCTGAACGACATCTTTGCAGGCAAGAAGACCTGGAACGATCCGGCTATCGCCACCGCTGTCGATTCTCTGCAGGAAATGATCAACAAAGGATACTTTGATCCTGCCGGTATTGCGCTGGGCAACGACGAAGTAAAGGCCAACTTCCTGGCCGGCCAGACCGCTTTCTATCAGAACGGTTCCTGGAACTGCGGTGAAGTGAATGACGCCAGCTTCAATGCCAGCGTCGGCCTGTTCTCCGTTATGGATGCCAACAAGGCTACCTACAGCCAGGTCATCGGCGGTCCTTCCGATTCTCTCGCGGTTGCTGCTTCCTCCAAGCATGCTGACGTAGCTGCTCAGGCTGCTTTCGAGCTTGGCCAGGCGATCTGCCACTACGCTTACCTTGCCGGTTCCGGACTGCCCGCCTGGACGCCCGACTACGACACCAGCGAAGTCAAACCCCTTGTCGCCGCTGTGGCTGACATCGTAGCTGCTTCCGATGGTATGGTCCTGTTCGGAGATACCGCCATGAGCGCTGACCCGGCCAACACCTACCTTAGCTATGTCGCTCAGGTTTACGGCTGCGAAATCGACGGCGCCGGATTTATTGCTGGCCTGTCGAAGGATCTGCAGTAAAACCTCAGGACAGGTTCCTCAGGATAGGTTCTAGCATCTAAATAAACGCATATAAAAGAGGCGGCATCTTCCAAGCTGTCCAGTAATTGGGAGCTGCCGCCTCCTCTCTTAAAAGGCTTTTCCTAAGGAGGATGGTCAGACTATGAATAAGATGTACAGTAATAAGCTGCATATTCTGATTTTTATCTTTCCGGCGCTTCTGCTTTTCTGTGCGATTCTGATCGCTCCCATCGGCGCTTCGGCTTATTACAGTTTTTTTGATTGGGATGGGTTCGGTGAGAAGACCTTTATTGGTCTGGCCAACTACAAAGAGCTGTTCACCAGTGATGCCATCGGCTTTCTGAAGGCGCTCCGCAATTCGCTTTTGCTGGCTGTCTTGTCCGTCTTTCTGCAGCTGCCTTTAGCCCTGGCGCTGGCGCTGACACTGGGCAAGAAAATCAAGGGCGAGCGGTTTTTCCTTTCGGTTTATTTCATGCCGGTGCTGATCTCAACGGTTGTTATCGGTCAGCTTTGGCTGAAAATCTACAACCCCAACTACGGTATTCTGAATGTTTTCCTGAAAGCGATCGGTCTGGAAAAATGGACGCACATCTGGCTGGGCGAAAAAGCCACCGCCCTAGGCGCCGTGTTTATCCCGACCCTGTGGCAGTATGTGGGATATCATATGCTGCTGCTCTACGCGGGCGTAAAAAGCGTGCCGCCTGAGCTTCGGGAAGCCGCGATGCTGGACGGAGCGACGGACGGACAGGTCAACCGGTACATCGTGCTGCCCTATATTAAACCCATTATCCGGATCAGCGTGATTTTCGCCGTGACCGGCTCTCTGAAATCCTTTGATCTGATCTACGTGCTGACAAACGGCGGTCCGCTGCATGCGACGGAGGTGCCCAGCACGTTGATGATCGATATGCTGTTTCTGCGCAACCGCTACGGCATGGGCAGCACCATCGCCGTCATGCTGATTCTGCTCTGCTTTGCCTTCGCGCTGCTGATCAGCGCCGCATTTAGGGGGGAGGATTAAGGGATGAATACTTTTCTTAGTCGCTATGCACTGCCCTGCCGGATCAGTTCTGTTATGAAAAGGAGGTGCCGGTTATGAGGAATAGTCGGAAAAGCACCCAGGTGCTGATTTACGTCGGTCTGATTTTGTGGGCGCTGGTGAACCTGTTCCCGATTTACTGGATGTTTACGTTCTCGTTGAAGAACAATGCGGAAATTTTCGGCGCGAATGTGATCGGGCTGCCCAAGGAGTGGCTGTGGTCCAACTACACCAAGGCGCTGAATACGGGGAAAATGGGCGTTTATTTCCTGAACAGCGTGATCGTGGCGGCGGCCACCATCGCCATTACCCTGGCGGTGGCGCTGATGGGGACCTTCGCCCTGACCCGGCTGATCTGGAAACAGAAAAAGACGCTGAACAAGTTCTTTATGCTGGGACTTACCATCCCGATTCATGCTTCCATTGTGCCGGTTTATGTGACGCTGTCCCGGCTGCACATGCTGAACACCCGCTGGGCGCTGATTATCCCCTACGCGGCGTTTTCACTATCCATGGCGATTCTGGTGTGCACGGGCTTTATGAACGAGATCCCGCGCGATCTGGACGAGGCGGCCTGTATTGACGGCTGCAGCGTATGGGGAATTTTCTTCCGGATTATCGTTCCGCTGATGAAGCCCGCTGTGGCGACGGTGGCCATCTACACCTTCCTGCAGTGCTGGAACGAGCTGATGTTTGCGAATATTTTCATCAGCAAATCGTCCCTTCGCACCTTGCCCGTGGGTGTGCAGGCTTTGTCGGGGCAATATACCACCGACTGGGGGCCCATCGGCGCGGCGCTGGTGCTGGCCACGTTCCCGACCCTGCTGGTATATATTTTCCTCAGCAAGAAAATTCAGGAAAGCTTCATTGCCGGCGCGATCAAAGGATAGACTACTTTGGACACCTACTTTGGGGACGGTTCTAAAAATGGGCAAACGCCCATTTTTAGAACCGTCCCCAAAGTAGTTAAGTAGTTATTTCAGGATCATCCGGACGAAGTTCTTTTTGCCGCGTTTGACGACGAGGCCGGCTTTGAGCTGGTCCTGATCGAAGGTGAGGAAGGGATCGGTGACCTTCTTACCGTCGGCTTCGACGCCGCCCTGCTGGATATTGCGGCGCGCCTCAGAGCGGGAACCTACCAGGCCGCCCTTCTGCAGAAGAGTCATAATATCGATCTTGCCGTCTTTGAAGTCTTCTTCGGTAACTTCCGCTTCAGGCATGTTTTCGCTGTTAGCGGCGCCGGCGAACAGGGAACGGGCGGTCTCCTGGGCTTTGGTGGCCTCTTCCGTACCATGGACCATCTCGGTGAGCTCGAAGGCCAGGATTTCTTTCGCCTTGTTAAGCTCGCTCCCCTCCCACTTGTCCATCTCGTCAATCTGCTCCAGAGGAAGGAACGTCAGCATACGGATGCACTTCAGGACATCGGCATCGCCAACATTGCGCCAGTACTGATAGAACTCGAAGGGGCTGGTCTTGTTGGGATCAAGCCAGACGGCGTTGCCGGCGGTTTTGCCCATCTTTTTGCCCTGAGAGTCGGTCAGCAGCGTGATGGTCATGGCGTGGGCGTCCTTGCCCAGCTTACGGCGGATCAGCTCGGTGCCGCCCAGCATGTTGGACCACTGGTCGTCGCCGCCGAACTGCATGTTGCAGTTGTAATTCTTAAACAGGTAGTAGAAATCGTAGGACTGCATGATCATGTAGTTGAATTCAAAGAAGGACAGGCCTTTCTCCATGCGCTGCTTGTAGCATTCGGCGCGGAGCATGTTGTTGACGGAGAAGTGCGGGCCGACTTCGCGGAGGAATTCAATGTAATTCAGGTTCAGCAGCCAGTCGGCGTTGTTCACCATCTGGGCTTTGCCTTCGCCGAATTCGATGAAGCGCTCCATCTGTTTGCGGAAGCACTCTGCGTTGTGGTCGATATCTTCGCGGGTCAGCATTTTGCGCATGTCGGTTCGGCCGGAGGGGTCGCCGATCATGGTGGTGCCGCCGCCGATCAGGGCGATGGGCTTGTTGCCGGCCATCTGAAGCCGTTTCATCAGGACGAGGGCCATGAAATGACCTGCGGTAAGGGAGTCGGCGGTGCAATCAAAGCCGATGTAGAAAGTCGCTTTGCCGGCGTCGATCATCTTGCAGATTTCTTCTTCGTTGGTCCACTGAGCAATGAGCCCTCTGGCCCGGAGTTCTTCGGAAAGTGTCATAGTAGTAATCCTCCTAATGATTTTCGTAAAATTAATTGCTGGAGCTGCGCGCAGCTCGCCTCGCGGCTCAAAGATTTGAACTCTTCTGAATGTCATGCCGCGAGTAGGTAATTGAAGAATAGAAAAGGCCCGCCCTTTGTGAAGGACGAGCCATTTGGCCGTGTTACCACCTTACTTCACAGGAGGCTCACGCCATCCTGCCTTTACGAGATACGCTATTCTTAGGATATCTCTGCATCTTTGTACGGTTTGCATCTCCGTCGCAGCCTACTGAAACAACTGTCCATGTTCTGAACGTCTGGACAATCCCGGAATATCTTAACATAAACCCTAAAACAGGTCCTTAAATAAATCCTTAAAACTCCGGTTCGTTCGGTGCGCAGCTCGAAGAGGTATTCACTGTTAAGCCTGTCCGCGCCTCTCACCATCCGGCTGCTCTCTGTGGCTGGTTTTTAACAGTTACTTGTTCTTGTCATAGCCTTTTCTATTCAGTTGCAAGCGATTCTAACACATTTTCGGGGTGCATGTCAACTGTTACTTTGGAAACGCTTCGAATCAACCGCATACTTATTAGGATACATGTGGTATAATTGAAGAAACTTCGGAGTTTTGCCGCCGGCAAAACTCGGCATGCACCACAAAAACTTGAACCCCAGTACATGTGAAGGTGCATGTTGTTTATCAAAACTAAACTTCCCTCCCCTACAGGGCAGCGGGCGTATATCACAAAACGATCACGAAAGGACCCGTCTATATGATTAACGGTGATTTTACTGCTTTTTATGCGTCATTGTCCCATGTCAGGCCCTCCGCCAGACAGCTGGCGTGGTTTGATACGGAATTTTACGCTTTCGTTCATTTTGGCGTCAACACTTTCACCAATCGTGAATGGGGCGACGGCACCGAGGATCCTGCCATCTTCAACCCGGCGCAGCTGGACCCGGACCAGTGGGTGCGCGCTGTGAAGGCGGCGGGCATGAAGGGCCTTATCCTGACCGCTAAGCATCACGACGGGTTCTGCCTTTGGCCGTCGAAATATACGGAGCATTCGGTGAAGAACTCTCCTCTCGGCCGGGATGTGGTGGGCGAGACGGCCGCCGCATGCCGACGGGGCGGTATCAAATTCGGCTTCTACCTCTCCCCCTGGGATCGGAACTGCGCTGTGTATGGGAGCGAAGCCTACAACGATTACTACTGCCATCAGCTGGAGGAGCTGCTGACGGGATACGGTGAGATTTTCTGCGTATGGTTCGACGGAGCCTGTGGCGAGGGGCCGAACGGGAAGAAGCAGGAATACGATTTTCCCAGGTACATCCGGCTGATCCGCGAGCTGCAGCCGAACGCCGTGATTTTCAACGATCATGGGCCGGATATCCGTTGGATCGGCAACGAAAGCGGCCAGAGCCGGCACGCAGAATGGGCTGTGCTCCCCTCAGAGCTTTGCTGGTTTTCAGAGGTTCAGACCGGCCCGGGGCCCCTGGAGGCGGATCTTAGCTATATGTACAATCCGGACCCGGACATCGGGGCGCTGCATAATCTGCTCTATTCCATGGGTGTTGTTTACTGTCCGGCAGAGACGGATATGTCCATTCGCCCGGGCTGGTTTTATCATCCTGACGAGCAGCCTCATTCTTTGGAGCGGCTGTTTGATACGTATTTAAGAACAGTGGGCGGGAACAGCTGCCTGAACCTGAATATTCCGCCGGATACGCGCGGGCTTTTGGCCGATGCGGATGTGCAGCGGCTATCTGAGCTGGGGGCATTGATCCGAAAAGCCTTCGCTTCCGAGGTCGGCAATTCGGCAAGAGTTAGCCAAAAGATGGTTTCTGATTTCCAGATAATTATGGATCTTTGCTGGGATGCGCCGCAAGATATCACGTTTGTTGTCCTTCAGGAGGATATTTCCCAGGGGCAGCGTGTGGAAAACTTTCAGCTACGGGCTGCGCCGAATAACAGCGATTCCATGCGGGTGATTTATCAGGGGACTACCATTGGCCACAAGAAAATCTGTCCTCTGACAAACGTGAAGACGGATCGTACCACGGATGAACTTTTTACCAACACGATCCGGACATCGCATCTTCAGATTGCCATTACAGCCAGCAGAGGCACGCCGCTGCTGCTCCAGCCAATGATTTACATCCTGTAAAGAGGTCGTCCATAAGAAGCACGCAGGAATACTGCCCTCCGGCTGCGTTCAGGCAGCATTCTCTGTTTTGCTTTTTGTACGTCCATATGATACAATAAGGGAACTATCGATTATCAAGCAAGGGGAGCACAAAAATGTTATCCAATGATAAAGGCATTATTGATCTGAAGCATCTGATATTGAGGGAAGTCTGCACCTTGGCGTGGAACGATGAGCTCACGCCGGAGAATTGTGAGAAAATTGTTTATAAAGTGATTCCGGGGCCGAAGCCGCAGTACCGCTGCTGTGTATATAAAGAGCGCGAGATTGTGCGCGGGCGTGTGCGGCTGGCCATCGGACTGAGTCCGGATGTGAACAAGCCGACCACCAATGTGGTGGCGGTGATTCCGGCGGCCTGCGATGATTGCCCGATTCAGGAGTATACGGTGACGGACAGCTGCCGGTTCTGTCTGGGCAAGGCCTGTCTGAATGCATGCCGGTTCGGAGCGATCACCCCCGGCGATTCCAAGATGAAAATCGATCACCTGAAATGCAAGTCCTGCGGCATGTGCCAGAAGGCTTGTCCCTTTGAGGCCATTGTTCACCGGGAGCGGCCGTGCAAGAAGGCATGCCCTGTTGGCGCAATTACCTATGATGAATATGGGTTCTGCGTGATTGATGAGGCTAAATGCGTGCATTGCGGCCATTGTGTGCACACCTGCCCCTTCGGCGCTATTGGTTCAAAGACCTACTCTACCCAGGTGATCGAAGCGATCAAGAGCGGCAAGCATGTATATGCGATGTGCGCGCCGGCTACGGAGGGACAGTTCGGCAAAGACTGCGGCATGGGTTCCATCCGGGCCGCGCTGAAGAAGGCCGGATTTACGGATATGGTGGAGGTTGGCCTGGGCGGCGATATGACCGCAGCCTACGAGGCCAGGGAGTGGATCGAGGCCAGAAAGGAAGGCCGCAAGATGACCACCTCCTGCTGCCCCGCCTTTATCTCGATGCTTCATCATCATTTTCCCGAGCAGTATGAGAAAAATATCTCGACGACTGTATCGCCTATGATCGCGGTTTCCAGGTACCTGAAATCCCAGGATCCGGATTGCGTGACGGTCTTTATCGGACCTTGCATTGCGAAAAAGGGTGAGACACTGAACGAGAATATTGCGGATCGGGCTGATTACGCATTGACTTATGGTGAAATCGTTGCGCTGCTGGATTCCAAGGGTGTGGAGATTGTGCCGGTAGAAGAGGACTATCAGGAAGCTTCGCTGTTCGGCAAGCGCTTCGCCGGTTCCGGCGGCGTGGCCGGAGCTGTGCTGGAGGTTATGCAGGAGATGGGAGAAGATGTTTCTGACATCAAGCTGCTTAAATGTGCGGGCGGCGAAGAATGCCGAAAGGCACTGCTGCTCTTGAAGGCCGGCAAGCTACAGGAAGACTTTATTGAGGGTATGATGTGTCCCGGCGGATGCGTGGGCGGTCCTTCCAAGCATGAGGTAGAGACGATCGTTGCTGCTGCCAGAAGGAATCTGCTGGCGAAGGCGGATGGACGGAAGGTGCTGGATAATTTGAAGCAGTATCCGATGGATCAGTTTTCGATGAGGAGGGACGGAACTCGGGGCATCACATTTACCGAGATTTCAAATCATTGAGCCCCGAGCTGAATCGCTGCGCTGCGCTGCAGCGATTCCGACATTTGCTTGGTTGGCGTGGGGGCTTGTCGTTTAATGAGATTTCACGTTCCTGAGCCCCGAGCTGAATCGCTGCGCTGCAGCGATACCGAGTTATATAGCGGATCATATTTTTCGGTTTTCTGATTTGTGATCCTCTTGACCTGCTGAAAAATCAGAGATAAGGATCATATTTTATGGTTTTAGAATTTGTGATCCCCTTGATCTGAGGAAAAAGAAGAGAAAAGGATCATATTTTTCGGTTTTCTGATTTGTGATCCCCTTTTTCAGGGATTACATTTCGAAAAAAGCTGAAATATGATCCTTTTTAGTGCAAAAAGCCTTTGTCAAAAGGATCACATTTCTGAAACAGCCAAAACATGATCCTTCTGTCCCGAAGAGTCCATCCCCCCTTTAGTCATCTCCCGTATGGAAACCAATTTCCTCTTCCTTCTGAATTTCCTGATTCCAGGAAAGCATGGGTTCGATGTCTTTGCCGTGGAATACACGGTCTTTGTAGTTCTTAACAATAGCGGCTACGGTTCCGGCGCAGGCCAGGACGCCGATCAAGTTGGGCAGGGCCATCAGACCATTGAAGGTATCGGAGATATCCCAGGCCAGTGAGGAAGTCATCTGCGCGCCCAGCATAATGCAGAGGATGAAAACTACCCGGTAGATAATGGTGCTCTTGGTGCCCAGCAGGTACTCCCAGCTCTTTGATACATAGTGGCTCCAGCCGAGGACCGTGGAGAAGGCAAACAGGACCAGTGCCAGGGTAACAAAGACGCTGCCGGCTTTACCGAATACAGCTGAAAAGCAGACGTTGGTTAGCGCGCTGGCGGAGATCGCCTGATCCACAAGCTGGCCGGATTCAAAATCGATATAACCGCTGGTGAGAATCGCAAGCGCAGTCAGTGTACAGATAATGATTGTATCCGCGAAAACCTCGAAGATGCCCCAGATTCCCTGCGTGACAGGCTCCTTGGCGTTGGAATTGGAATGGACCATGACGGAAGAGCCAAGTCCGGCCTCGTTGGAGAAGACGCCTCGTTTCAGACCCCACTTGATCACGGTGCCCAGGGTGCCGCCGGCAATGGCGCGGCCGGTGAAGGCAAACTTAAAAATGGATCCCAGAGCCGGCAGAATCATGCCCGGCTTCCAGAAAATCAGGACAAGGGAGCCGAGAATATAAGCGATCGCCATGAAAGGCACCAGTTTTTCAGCCGTTTGGGCAATTCGCTGCAGACCGCCAACAATAACCAGCGCTGCCACAATCATCAGGACGAGGCCTGTGATCAGATGAATCAGTGAGAAGCTTCCGACATGCTGGTCCGCAACCCCAAATCCTTCCAGGGTGCTGGTAACATTGGTGACGATGGAATTAATCTGGCTGAGGTTGCCGATACCGAAGGACGCCAGCACGGCAAATACCGCAAAAAGGCCAGCCAGAAACGCCCCGACTTGTTTGAACCCTTTTTTGCCGCCAAGACCATCTTTCAGATAATACATGGCGCCGCCGGACCATTCGCCGTTTTTATTGCGGCGGCGATAAAAAATACCGAGAACATTTTCAGAGAAGTTGGTCATCAGACCCAGGATGGCTGCAATCCACATCCAGAATATGGCGCCGGGGCCGCCGGAAACGATAGCCGTGGCGACACCAACAATATTACCGGTGCCGACGGTGGCTGCCATGGCGGTGCAAAGGCTCTGGAACTGGGAAATGCTCTTTTTATCATCGGAATGCAGCACGTCTTTGCGTTTGAAGACGCTGCCAATGGAGTGCTGCCACCAATAGCCGAAATGCGTAAACTGGAAAAAGCTGGTAATGACCGTCATGATCAGGCCGACGCCCAGGATGGCAAAGAGCATGGCTGTCCAGACAAAGGAGTTAATGCTGTCATTTACCTTAGCCACATTATCGGCAAACGTCACCTCTTCGTCAGCCAAAGCCGGCACTGCCATCAAAATAGCCAGAACAGCAAAGGTCATGAAAGCAACAAATAGTTTTTTTCGTTTCATCTATATGATCTCCTTGAAATGGAAATATCATACAGTATAAAATATAAATGAACGAATTGCAAGAATTTTATGCACAAAATATGAATATTTATTCACCCCATCTTGTAAAAAGTGGACATCCATACCCCGCTCAGCATCGACGAAAGGAGTCTCGTCAGTATGATTATCAATACAGGCAACCGAACCGATATACCGGCATTCTTCTCCGACTGGTTCTACCAGCGCATTCGGGAAGGTTATGCATTGGTGCGCAGCCCCTATGCGCCGCTGAGGGTCAGCAGATACCGGCTGCAGCCGGATGTGGTCGATGGGCTGGTTTTCTGTACCAAGAATCCGGCGCCCATGCTGCCCCGTCTTGGGGAGTTGGCGGCTTTTCGGCTGTTCTTTTATGTGACGATCACGCCCTACGGGAAGGAAATCGAGCCGGGCGTGCCGGACAAGCACGACGTGATCGCGTCGGTGCGGGAGCTGGCAAAGCAGATCGGGCCGGAGCGGGTTTTCTGGCGTTATGACCCGATTTTTATAAGCAGCGCATACTCTGCTGCTTATCATCTTGACGCTTTTTCCGAGATGGCGTCGATGCTGGATGGTTCCGTCAGCGGATGCGTGATCAGCTATATCGATCTGTATGAGAAGACCATGCGCAATTTTCCTGAGGTGGGGCCTGTGGAGAAGGACGACCGGTTGCTGCTGGGGGAGGGAATCGGCCGGATTGGAAGGTCCCACGGGCTCCGGCTTTACACATGCCTGGAGGGGGAAGATATGGCGCCTTTCGGGTTTGATACCTCGGGCTGCATGACTAAAGAAGTGTTGGAAAAAGCCTGGGATGTGCGTCTGCAGCCGCCGAGATCGGCGGAGATGGCCAGGCAGGGCTGCCGCTGTCTGCTGGGAGGCGATCTGGGTGTTTATAATACTTGTTCCCATTTTTGCAGGTATTGCTATGCTAACTATGACAGGGAAAGCGTGCTGGCAAACAGGAAGCTGCATGACCCCCTCTCCCCTTTTCTGATCGGCCATGGCAGGGATGAGGATATAATTACCGATGTAAAACAGGAAAGCTGGATTGATGACCAGCTGAGCTTGTTCTGAAAAAAAAGATCTCCTACAAATGTAGGAGACCCTTTATATGCGGATGACAGGACTTGAACCTGCATGACCTTGCGATCACTAGAACCTGAATCTAGCGCGTCTGCCAATTCCGCCACATCCGCATGTGTTCCAACTGCGTAGCAGACGCAAATCATGGGAACGAAGGATATAATACCACATTGTCTGAATATTGTCAACAAGGTTTTTTAAATTTTCAGAGATTTTTTAGAACCCGCCGGAAATGCGTTTCAGCTTAATAGTTGCATCTTAAGGCCATTGATGATAAAATATTTTTCTGTGAGATTAGATTTTTGAAGGAGGTATCTTGGTATGCCTTATATTGACCTGCATTGCGATACACTCTTAATGTATGGACTCAGCAACGCGGAACCGGATTCCCTTTTCCGGAACCAGAAATCCGTTGATCTTGTCCGCATGAGACAGGCCGACTGCGCGGCGCAGTTCTTCGCCACGTTTATGCCTCATCCTGATTGGATGCATGGTATGACGGACGAGGAATTCCGGCAGAAGCTATACGGGGGTTTGATGGGCGCCATCACCCGTCATAGTGATCTGATTGCTTTTGCCAAGGATTATCAGGATTACCGAAATAATCGGGCCAAGGGTCTCATGAGCGCTTTTCTGACCTTTGAGGATGGCCGGATGATTGACGGAAGTTTTGAAAAGCTGCAGAAATATTACACGCTGGGGTATCGGCTGATCACCCTCACCTGGAATTTTGCCAACTGCTTCGGCTATCCAAACTCCACCGACCCCGAGATCATGTCCAGGGGGCTCACCTCCTTCGGCAAAGAAGCCATTCAGCAAATGAATCAGCTCGGTATTATTATTGATGTTTCGCATTTGTCCGATGGCGGTTTCGAGGATGTGGCCCGGATTTCCCAGAAGCCTTTTATTGCCAGCCATTCCTGCTGCCGCGAGCTGACACCGCATACCCGCAATCTGACGGATCCCATGATCCGCACGCTGGCTGAAAAGGGCGGCATCATCGGCGTCAACTTCGCGCCTGAATTTGTAGGCTTCGGCATTCACGATAAGGTTTCCACGGTGCAGCGAATCTGCGATCATGTGGAGCACATGGTGAAGGTGGGCGGCATCGATTGTATCGCGCTGGGCTCCGACTTTGATGGGATCAGCGGCGAGCTGGAGGTAGCATCCCCCACCGATTTCGAAAAGCTCTACCGCGAATTGTCCCGCAGAGGCTATCGGCCATCAGAGCTGGACAAATTCTCTCATGGAAATGCAGAAAGAATTCTGCAGGAAGTGCTGTAAAAAACAAAAGATGAGACAAATGGCTCCGGTCCATTTGTCTCATCCATTTTACAATTCTGAATAACGAACAATAAAAATGGGTTAGGTCCCTTTCCGGGGGCTTAACCCATTAAATGTGTTATAAAGATTTCTATGCCGATGCCGATCAGGAGGACTCCGCCGAAAATGCCTGCAAAATGACCGATGTACGTGCCGATTTTCTTGCCAAAGGTGAGTCCCAGGAAGCAGATCACCCAGGTAACCAGTCCGATAATCAGGCTGCACACCATCGCCTGCAGCAATGGGTAATCCGCAATCGTAAATCCAACAGAGAGGGCATCAATGGAGGTGGCAATTCCCTGCAGCAGTATGGTGCCAAGAGAGATTCTTGAAACGTTTTCCTGGGCCGCGGCGGCCTTCGCAGCCACTTCCGCATTTCCCTCCGCGTTGGCCTCCGCTTCCGCCTTCGCGGCCTTTCGTTCCTGGATGCTTTCCACGATCATTTTGCCGCCGATAAAGCACAGAAGAACCAGTGAAATCCAGGGGATGAACTGTTCAAGCACAGAAAAATAAGCCGCTGCGCGACGGACGAGGATCCAGCCGGCAAGGGGCATAATCGTCTGAAATAAGGCATAAACTCCCGAAATGCCAACCATTCGGGAGTTTTTCATTTCCGGTTCATGCAGTCCGTTGGCCAGAGAAATGGAGAAGGCATCCATGGCCAGCCCGACCCCCAGCAGGGAACTGTTCAAGAAGAATAAAAAGTTAAAAATCATACAGACGATCAGCCCACCAAGAGATTGGTTAAATCATCCAAGGCAGCATCCTCATCAGGACCGTTTACACTGATGGTTACGATGTCTCCATCCATCAGCGCCAGATAAGTCATGCCCATGATGCTTTTGGCATTCACGTTTTTATTTCCAATCCGAATCTGAATCCGTGACTGAAAGCTGCTGGCCGTCTGAACAACTAAGGTTGCCAGCTGAAACTCGTGGTCAGCTGCATGGCTTACGGTTACGTTTTGTTCTTTCATGAAAAATGTGTCTCCTCATTCGTATTTCTTGTATTGATGCCTTAATCAGGCTTGTTTAGCTAATTGCTTAGCCGTGGGCGTTTTCGTCTTCCGCTCTCGACTGTTTTAATTCCTGCGCTATTTTCTCGATTTTCTTCAGCCGATGATTGACGCCGGATTTGCTGATGGCAGGATCCAGCAGCGTGCCCATCTCTTTGAGGCCCATATCGGGAAAGCTCAAGCGAATTTCAGCAATATCCTTCAGCTCCTGCGGCAAACGGGCGTATGCACCCTGCTCCATCAAATAGCGGATGGCCTCGGTCTGTTTCAGGGAAGCCCCAACGATCTTGCTGATATTGGCAGCCTCGCAGTTAACCTGGCGCTGCACATGATTGATAACATCTTTTTCCACCCGGACGTTTTCAAGCTCCATCAAGGCCAGCGGCGCTTTGATAATCCGCAGCACATCGACGATCTGATCGGCGTCCTTCAGGTATACCACGTGAGTGATCCGGCGGCTGCCGGCTCTGCTTCGGGAAAGCAGCCGGCACTGCACATCAAAGTCGGCAAAAAAGGAAACCAGCCTCCCGGCCTGTTCCGGACTGCCCGCCAGAATCTCAATATGATAGTTCTTGGTTGGGTCGTTAATGGACCCGCCGGCCAGGAATGCTCCTCGCAGGTAGGCCCGCCGGCAGCAGGACCGGGTAAGTCTCTGGTCCGGCATCAGCATATTCGTTTCAAGCATGCCCAGCTCGGTGAAAATCCGGCGGATTTTCTGGGGATCGCGAAGGCGCAGACAGTACCCCCTGACACGACTGCCGCCGCGGCCGCATCTACGGCTTACTTCGGGGACGATATGGAACAGGTCCCGAAGCAATTCTTCAGTTTTGTAGACGAGAGCGCGATGATCGCTGAGAATCTCCAGCGTATCCAGACTGTCGCTGATACGCGCGCCTATGCTCAGGATAGCGCCAAGTTCCGCCATACGGCAATGTCTGGCTTTGCTTTGGTGCCGGCTCAGCTCGTCTTTAACAGTGGTCGAAAACGACATCAGATCCGGTCCAATCCATAGGGCGACAGGTAGCGGATTTCCGGCTCAAGCCTGACGCCGAACTTGTCACTTACGGTTTTCTGAATATAACGAATCAGTTCAAGGACATCCTTACAGGTTGCGCCGCCCTGATTGACAATAAAGCCCGCATGCTTCGTGGAGACCTGAGCGCCTCCGATCTGATAGCCCTTCAGGCCGGCCTGTTCAATCAGCGCGCCGGCAAAATGTCCTTCCGGCCGTTTGAAGGCGCTGCCTGCGCTGGGCAGATCCAGCGGCTGCTTGTCCTTTCGGGCCTGAGCCAGCTCTTCCATGCGCGCTTCGATGGCTTTCGGATCGTCCTCTTTCAGCTGCAGGGTTGCGCTGACGATAATCCAGGATTTGCTCTGCAAAATACTGGAGCGGTAGCCAAACCCCAGCTCGCTGCCGGGAATCGTGCGGATTTTTCCATTGATATCCACAACGGTTACGTCTTTTACGATCTGGCTGAGCTCGCCGCCGTAGGCACCGGCATTCATAAAGATGCCGCCGCCCAGCGATCCGGGGATGCCTGCGGCAAATTCCATGCCGGCAAGTCCGTGGCGCATGGCCGTTTTAGCGATGGACAAAAGCGGCAGACCTGCTTCGCAGATCATCGTGGTTCCTTTGAATTCAACGTGCTGCAGATACGTGCCGCCGATTCTGATAACAGCGCCGCGGAATCCCTCGTCGCTAACCAGCAGGTTGGTGCCGCGGCCGATCACAATGTAAGGAATGCCTTGTTCGTTCAGCACATGGAGCGCCTTCACTACTTCCTTCACGCTGTCCGGCGCCACCACATAGTCGGCAGGACCGCCGATCCTGAAGCTGGTCAGGCCGGACATGCGCACCTGCTCCTGCACATCGATGCTACCAATAGCCCGGTAAAGCAAATCCCGAGGACCCATTTCACTGATGTCAAAGAAACTCATCTGAAATCACCTCTTACCGAAATAACACAATAACAACCAAAGATGCTTTTGGATAAAATACTTTTACGTTACAACTCATTATACCCTTGATTTCCTATAAAAACAACTCTGTTAGCGTAGTCAAAAGTCCGATAAAACCCTGGAAAATGGCTTAAACTTCATCAATTTGCACCATTACCGGCAATGTCATCTCTCATTTGTTCCAGCTAACATAATGTACGCTATTATGTGCAAAACCGTCTCATGCGAGACACTTTTACTGCTTTTCTGCGGTGATGCATCGATCGGATTGTAAAGGTGTTATATAATTGATTTTCGAAAACCCATAAACAAAAGCATCTGGTCCCTTACAGGAAAAGCCCCCAAACAGGACCGATCTTTCCGTGTCCTGTCCGGGGGCAGCATATCATAAAGAGAAGGTCTGAATGATGGTTAAAAACCTACTGTTTTCCCAGCATAGCAGCGCCGACCACGCCGGCGTCGTTGCCGAGTTTGGCAATGACAACCTGGGTACGGGTCTGTCCGCCGTAAACCTCGGAACGCAGATACTTCATGACAGGATTCAGCAGCTTATCCCTCTGTGCGCTGGGGCCGCCGCCGATAATAATGTATTCAGGCTGGAATACATTGATGGTGTTGCCAAGACCGATGGCAAGGTAACGGGCATATTCCTCAATCGCATCCTGCGCATAGGGATCGCCCTCGTTGGCCGCATCGAAAATATCCTTCGCGTTCAACTGATTGATCTTGCCGTCTTCCATCAGGTTCAGTTTGGAGTTGGGATGATCGATGGCGCGCTTCTTGCCCATGCGAATCAGACCGGTGGCGGAGCTATAAACCTCCCAGCAGCCCTTGCGTCCGCAGTTGCACAGAAGACCGTCCACCACAATAACCTGATGGCCCATTTCACCGCCGCCGAAGAAAGCGCCGGAGAAAATCTTTCCGTCGATAATAATACCGCCGCCGAGGCCTGTTCCGAGGGTGATGGTGATGCAGTTCTTGGCTCCGTTTCCGGCTCCAAACATGGCCTCGCCCAGACCTGCCACATTGGCGTCGTTTTCAATATAAATGGGAACCGGAATGGTTTCCTTCATGATATCCGTGATATGCACATCGCGAAAATCCGCAAAATTGGCGCTGAAATAGCATACGCCGTTCACGGGGTCGATGGCGCCGGGAACGCCGACACCGACGGAATGCACATCATCAAAGGTATAGCCCTGCTCCTCTACGAGGCCGGTGATCAGGTTCGCCATATCCTCCACGATTTCCCTGTGCGGACGCTCTGCGCCGGTTGGAATGCTTTTCTTGCAGAGGATTTCTCCATTTTCTGAGATGAGGGCTGCCTTGATGGTGGTGCCGCCCAGATCAATACCTGCATAGATCATGATTTTTGTTCCTTCCTTTTTTTAATAGTTTCTTTGACACGGTCCCGAAGCTCTTCGGCCGCGTTATAACCCATTTTCTTTTCGCGATGATTCAGCGCTGCTGTTTCGATAATCATCGCGACGTTCCGCCCTGCCATGATGGGCAGCTGATAAAGCGCCACATCGTTGCCGAGGATTCCGGTGGTGGCCGTTTCCAGGCCGATCCGGTCGTATTGCTTTTCCGGAGTCCAGGCCTCCAGCCTCACAACCATATCGACGGACTTGGAAAGACGCACGGATTGAACGCCGTACAGCTCTTTTATATTGACCACGCCGACGCCGCGAAGCTCGATCATGTTCTGGAGAAGCTCCACGCCGTGAGCGATCAGTTCCTTGTCGGACACGCGACGGATTTCCACCACATCGTCTGCAACCAGACGGTGGCCACGCTGCACCAGCTCCAGCGCCGTTTCACTTTTGCCAAGGCCGCTGTCCCCCTGGATCAGCACGCCTTCGCCGAACACATCGACCATAACGCCGTGGATGATGGTCCGCGGGGCCAGCTCCTGGGACAGATATTGAATCAGATTGACGGTGAAGCTGATGGTGGTCTCATCTGTTCCAAAGAGAACGGTGTCGCACTTTTCGGCCGTTTCGATGATGCCCGGTTCCAGCTCGTCTCCCAGGTTCCTGCAGAAAATCAGGCAGGAGATCTTGGTTTTGAAAAGGCGCTCGTAAATGCGCCGTCTCTGTTCACGACTGAAAGTTGTCAGGTAAGAGTACTCTACTTTTCCGATGATCTGAACCCGGGCAGGATCAAAATAGGCATAATAACCTGCCAGCTGCAAAGCCGGCCGGTTGATTTCCGCGTTGGAGATTTCCCGTCCTTCCAGGCTGACACCCGGCGTGAGTAACTTTAAGTGGAACTTTTCTGACAGCTGCGCGAGTGGGATGCTGTATTCGCTGATCATGCCCCCTCCTTTTGGACTTTTCAAAGCCAATTTGAAATAAATTTTAGCACAAAAAGCCGTCTACTTCAACCGGATTTTTAGTGAAATGATCTAATTATTTCTTCTGATCCATCCTGCTGTTTTCGAAAAGAAAAGCGCTGCGCAAAACAAGGAAATGTGTTTTGCGCAGCGCTTTTATGGTTTAGAAATCAGGAATTACCGGCATCAAGCCCGGGTTAGTTCAGCGCCTTGATCGCGTCAAGGGCTCCGTCCAGATAGTTCACATTCAGATTGTCGATGGCGCCTTTGTCAACAGCCTGAGCCAGGGCGGGATCGATAGGAATCTGTCCAAGAACCTTGAGGCCATTTTTCGCAGCGACCTCTTCCACATGAGACTCGCCGAAGAGACTGATTTTTTTGCCGCAGTCCGGGCAGGTCAGGTAGCTCATGTTTTCCACGATGCCAAGCACGGGAATGTTCATCATTTTGGCCATGTTGATGGCTTTGGTGACGATCATGGATACCAGGTCCTGGGGCGAAGTGACGATAATCAGGCCGTCAACAGGCAGGGACTGGAAGACCGTCAGGGGAACATCGCCGGTTCCGGGAGGCATATCCACCACCATCACATCGATGTCGTTCCAGAAGGTTTCTGACCAGAACTGCTGAATGACGCCGGCCATGACAGGACCGCGCCAGACAACGGGATCTGTTTCATTTTCCAGAAGCAGGTTGACACTGACAATGTCCACGCCGCTGTCTGATTTGGCGGGCAGCATGCCCATTTCGCTGCCGCGCAGCGACTGGTGCAGGCCGAAAGCCTGAGGAATGGAGGGGCCGGTGATATCGGCGTCCAGGATTGCGGTCTGCAGCCCTTGTTTTTGCAGGGTCGAGGCAATCAGTTCAGATACCATGGATTTGCCGACGCCGCCTTTTCCACTGACAACGCCGATCACTTTTTTAACGGAGCTGAATTCGTTCAGAGGGGCTTTCATGCTGGCGGGATCGCGGGATGGACAGCTCGCGCCGCAGCTGGAACAGTCATGGGTGCAGTTCTCAATGGCGGTCTGATTGTTATTTTCGCTCATTTCGTTTCTCCTTTAAAGCAGATATTGATCAACTATTTACTTTTTGCTACGATGCTTGAAGAAACCGCAGCAAGCTCCGGAGCGCCGGGCTTGCTCATGCGGATATAGATGACATCCAAAATGTAATTATACTCTATTTTAGAGAATTTCACAAGTCAGAAAGTTTACGAAAAAACTATTTGTTTCCATATTTGTTCTGAAAACTGACGGATATGTTTCCCATGCAGAAGCAAGAAGGCTTTCCTCATCAAAAAAACATCGCCTGAAGCAAAGCCTCAGGCGATGTGCGCGTCATGATCAGATTACTTACTGTTTGGCAAAGGTGGTGTAATCAGCTACATGCTCGATCTCGTCTGTCCACTCCAGTTCGCCATTGCCGTTGATCCACATATAGCCGGTGCCATCGTTGTAGACCTCTGTCACGGTTTCGTTTCCGCTTTCATCGAAGGCGTGAAGCTCGCAGATTGCATTGGAGTAGTAGTACTGGCCATTGCCGATAGGAGTCATGGTCATAGCCCAGGTATGTCTCTCAGCTGCGCTGTCAGACCACATAACGAAAGCCTGAAGACTGTCATCGTCCGGTCCAAGAGAAATGGAAACGGTGGCGCGGCCGGAAACGGTATCTGCCCACTCGCCGATGAAGGCATCCTGATCAGCAAGTCCGGCATCCTCAGATGCATTGTGCAGATCATGGTACCATTTATCAACAATCTCAAAGGCAGTGTAGGTGTTGTCGTTAAACTCGGCGACATACAGGTTTTCGATCTGATGATCATCGACCTTGTAGATATAGTTGCCGGAACCATCCATGGAGAAGAAGTGATATTCCAGACCAGAGTCAGGGAAAACAACGATGATCTGCTCTCCGTCAGGAATCTGAGACATGTCAACTTCCTTCAGGCTCTTCAGGTCGGTAAGGCTACTGGCGTAGATTTCAGGATCAACCCAGGTTCCATCAAGCTGACCATATTCAAGGCTTGTCAGATAGTGGTTGGTCTGAATTTTCTGTACAAGGTTTCCAAACAGGGTTTCGTATTCGGGATCGTCAATCTGAGGTCCGGCAGCTTCTGCTTTGGACTCTTCAGTCTTGGATTCCTCGGTCTTGGAGGATTCTTCTTTCTTGGATTCCTCAGCCTTGGAGGACTCTTCTTTCTTGGAAGACTCTTCCTTATTGGACTCTTCGGTCTTGGAGGATTCTTCTTTCTTGGAGGACTCTTCCTTCTTGGAAGATTCTTCAGCCTTGGAGGACTCCTCAGCCTTGGATTCCTCTGCCGTATAAGTTGCGGCAGCCAGTCCGCCGTTCTCGGTGATGAAGGAAGCCTTTACAGAGGCAGCCCAGGTATTGAGCTCTTCCCACTGCGGCATAGCAGCGTTCATGGCATCTGCATCTTCACGCTCCAGACGGACATCCGTGGGATGCGTATACAGATAATAGTTGCCGGAACCGTCCTTGGCGATGACTTCTCTTC
>JAGBND010000023.1 GCA_017634575.1 Bacillota bacterium | reverse complement strand
CAAGCAGCGCGGCAAGCTTTCGTCTCATCATTCTTCCGTTTCCTCCTCACTCTGATCAAATATCATCTCGGGATCTCCATTTGGCACAGACCTTCTGCTCTGTTCGATCAGAATGGCCAACTGTTCCGGTGACAGGTTTGCGGCATGCACCATGTCATGGATGCAGGTATTCTCCGCCTCCTTATACTTCCGCTCCAGCTCCTTCACTCTTTCTTCCCATTCATCCCGCCGGGCGCGGGCTTTCTTCAGCTCGGCGCCGATTTTTTTCAGTCTTGAATCGTCCATATATGCCTCCATTTCCGTGTCCTTTCACAATTAAGTTTGATAAAAATCCTTTCAATAGTTACAATTAAGTTTGATAATTCTTGCTTCAAATAACCATATTTATTTCACCCCCTCGCTTTTGGGCACAAAAAAAGATGCATCGGCGTTACGGCTTTTGCATCTTGTTAATCCTTGTTTTGAAACAAGGAAGTATTCAATTCTTCTATCAGACTTTCTATCAGTGGCTTATTCCTGTCATAGGATTTCCGCCGGATTTGTACTTTTCTCTTTACGTCATCGTAGGTGAACTCCTTTCCTCCAGCCGCTTTCTTCTCCATCGCGATCTCTGTATAGCGCCGCCGGATCCACGCTTCCTGCGGTTCGCAGACCTCATCAAAAAACTTCTGCATCTCTGGCAGATATGGGAGCCTGCCATAGATATCGTCCCGATTGATTCCCGCAGCACGTGCAAGCCAGCTGATATTTATCCGTTTCCTTGGGTCACCCCGCGCCCGGATTTCCTGATACGCTGCTCTTAATTCGACCAGTGCTGCCTCGCCCCATTCATTCCATCGTGGTTTGTCAAACTCGCGAACCAGTCTGTCATGAATCCATGATGGATCTTTCCTGATCAGCCAGTGGTAAGCTCCCGGAACTCTTTCCTTTAGATCCTTACAGGACATAACCGGCGTTATCTCCAGTTCTTCCATTACACGCCTGCGGTAGTAATCATCTTTCTCCTCTTCATCTCCCGGCTCTCTGAAATAGTAACTCGCTTTATAACGGTTGCTCATGTCAATCTCATGATCTTTCGCGTACTTTGCGACTGAACCCGGAGTCACGCCAAGTCTTTGGGCAATCGCTCTTTTGGACAGCTGTGTTTCCGTCAGATACTGATGAAGCTTTTCCCTGTACAGAAATCCCCGGTCTGTTATAGAGGGATGTCTCAGATATTCTTCAAACGGCTGCGAGGGATCACTTCTGCGATAACGAAAGCCGCAGTACGGGCATTCAAACCATGCCCAAATCTCATCACCCATTGTCCTGACCCGGATCCGCTTAGCGGTATCCTGCAGATATTGACCGCAGAGCTTATTGATGCACGGTCCGCTTTCGGAGGTATAAGGAATCTCCGGCTTTAACTCGGCTCTTATGAAGCCTTCGGCGGATCCTGCGAAGAATTCCATGAGAAGCACATGATGAAGCGGCTTCAGGTTAAAGCCGATGCTTTCCTGCAGGTACCGCAGCCAGTAAAGCGGGTCTTCTGCGTAATAAAACAGATCTCTCAGCAGTTCATCCCCGAAATACTCCCGGAAATCGCGTCTTACGGCATCCCTGTCACATATCCCACAGAAGTTCGTATAGCCCCGTTGCTGCAGAAACAAACGATATTTCCTGCTGACCTTCGGATGGCCTCCAAGCTCCCGTCCATGCTCCAACAGCCATTGTGAGTCTTTTGCGATCCTGAGATATCTGTCCCTGAGCTGCAGTTTTGGGACTTCAGACGGTTCGTCCTTGTTCCTGAGCATATATGACGCCGGATAAACCCTCACACGAAGCTCTTCAATGGGAGCAGCACTATCCCTGATCCGGCTTCCATGTTCCGGACAATACTGCACCCCCGGAAGCTGCGCCAGTCGATGCCAGTAGGTTTCCCCGTACTTGCGGATATCATTCCGGACGCATTCCGGGCAGTACCGGAGGTATTGTCCGGATCCCGGACAGTTGCTCTTTGCAATCATCCGCCGTTCCAACGGATACATGCCTGTTTCGGGAACACCTTCCTTTATGATCTTCTCTATCTCCCGGTAAAGATTATCCGTGTAGGCGACCGACTGGTATGGATATGAAGTATGGCGGCAGATCAGTTCCTTACTGGTCAGTCCGCATTCAGGGTCGATCCAGTAATCCATCCGTTCCAGCCTTCGCGGCAGGAGTACTGTGGATGCGAGCAGGGACCGGTCACAGCCAAAAAACTTCGTGCATGCTTCTTTCGGAGAGCTGATGCCGCTTCTTACATAATAACGGGCGAAAATACTGTAAAAACATTCATCCGGATACGGGGTGGGAAAGAAACTGAGCCTTTCCATACCTACCACTCCGATTCGTCCACGAGCCCTTTCTGCCTGATCGTGTCATATCCGGCAGCATTTCTCACGTCATCCTCCGTCTCCGGGCAGGGTACTTCCGGCGTTTCCATGACATACAGCCGGTATGCTTCCTTGCAGGCCGTCCCGACCGACACCGGGTTCTTATGTCCCGCAATCACCTTCCCGGCAAGGCGTTTTGCCGTCCCCGGTTCCACCTCCATCTCCATCAGCCGGATCACGGTCTGCTCTAAAACCGTCAGCTTCTGTTCCGACGTTTTCTCCGGCACTTCTGCCTTCACGGCCTTGTACGCCGACAGATAATCCTCAATGCTTACGGTTGCGATGTCCTCATACTTCAGGATCTTTTTCCGGTCACCGCTCCGGAGTGCATCCAGCATCGGCTTCACCAATGCAAGCTTCCTGTCAGCCGCGCGGTGGATATCCGCAGCCGTGAATGATTCCGTCCCTTTGGTAATCGCATCGATCTGTACAATCGCATACAGCTTTACCGCGATATCAATGATCCCCTGGCTTTCATCATAGAGCGCGTCAACCATCTCATCCGTATAAGGGACACTGATCCTCGTCCATTGATACCGCCACATGGATTTTACAAAGACTCGCCAGGACGCATCGTTCTTCATCCTGTCCCAGACCAGGTCACCCTGTCCGCTTCCGCGACGCGCCTGGCGGAACTCTCCCTGCAGGATCGACATGGCCTTGATGGTCCCGATCAGAACGACCGGCAGCCCAATGGTATTGACCAGCGTCACAAAAAAGTTCAGCATCTTGTCCGACCCGCCGCCCTTGGCTTCGCTCAGGTGCTGGATCTCATCAATCACAAGGATGCCGATCTGAAACTGACGGACCAGCTGCGTCATGATGATCAGGAGCATCTCGAGGGAATACCTTCCCCTCGTATACTGTGCAAAATAGTCTGTCCCGGCTGCCACGTCCACGGCATGAAAGAACTGGTAACAGAGCTGTTTCAGGGAGCCGTCATGCGGGCAGTCCAGCTTAAGCCAGGTCAACTGCGTCATGGCCAGCATTTTCCCTCGGTAGGAGGTATGGAGAATTCTCTGCGGATACATTGCAAGGATCTTTTCGACAGCCGTACTTTTCCCGACTCCCGAAACACCGATAATCGTAAAACCGGACGCCGCCGTCTTACTTCCCTGCAGCATCTGATAAGAACCCCTGTCTTTCATGACCGCATAGCCATCAGCCATTTCCGCGGCATATGAGGCAAGAAGAGGGTTCCGCTCCAGGTATCCCTGGCGGATGCTCCTTGAAATCCTCTGTTCGATGTCGATGTGCTGCTCAAGAGGCTGGAAATAACGGAACAGCCTGTGGATGCAATGCAGCCTGTACTGCGCGTCAAGTTCCCGTTCCCCATTGTTGTATGCCGCTTTCTGCGAAAGAAGGTTTATGACTTCCCCACTGGACCATATATCCGGAAGGGCTTCAATCAGAGGATTCCCCTGATATTCCGGGATCACCTGTTCCCGGTACTGTGCGTTTACTGTAAAGGGCATCATCTTTGATCTCTTCCTCCACCTGTTCCTGGATCATCCTCATGATGGGGGACAATTCTTCTTCCTGAGGATTTTTCGGCAGTTTCTTGCTGCCGTCGTCAGATTGTTTCGCTACAAAGGCCTCCTGTTTCCGGATTTCATCGCGCTCGCTTTTCCGGTTACCCCGGATATTCCGGACTCGCTCCGCTTTTGATGCCTGCGGATCTGTCTCCGCCATCTTTTCCGCAGATTCAACGATCGATTCGATCTGCTTCCCGAGGTTTACTTTGGCTTCCGCCTCCTTCACCGTATGCTTCTTCCGGCGCGATTTTTCCTTCTCCTGTTCATACCAGACTTCTTCCTGCTGTTTTCCGCTATACTTGGACTCCCAGTCAACCAATTCGCACCGGATCATTTCCTTGCTGGCAGGATCTTCAACAAGGATTGCGCCCATATCCCTCGGATCGTAAGAAATCCTGGCTTTATAGGTTCCTTTGGCCCTGGCCTTCTCAAACCAGAGTCCGGCCAGCGCTTCTTCACTGGAGTAATACAGTCCTTTGTATTTCACACCCCGGTCCGTGATGCTTGCCTTATCAGCCGGCATCAACGCCTGACGAAGTACATCCCGCGGAACGGTCCGAAGGCTTCCGGAACAGTAACGGATGCCGAAGTTCCAAAGCTCCAGCGGAATCGCGTTTACACCAAGCTCCATCATCTGTTCGTTCTTTTCGTAATAATCCATGTAGTGGCTGTTATTATAATAAAGAACACAACGGATGATGATCTGTGTGAACTGCCGGATATCCAGCTTCGCATCCAGACGATAGTCATGCCCGCCGCGCTCACTCATGTCCGGAAGCACCTTTCCCGGCAGGAACGGCGTCGCATTCGTATTGATGGTATGGAAATGCTGCTCTATGATGCCTTTCATATCCGCCCTGTACGGCGGTGCGTTTTCGATGCGGATCCCGAGTGTTTTTACAAGGTTATCCGCAAAGCGGCTTTCCATTTCACCCCGGTCTCCAAGGATTGCCGTCGGGACATGATGGCAGGGCCATTCGTCTTCCGTTATCGTAATGCCGAATGCCGCGCAATAGGAAACCTTGTCACTGGCAGCATTCTCGATTGCCATCATGGCCCCGGCCCAGGATGGCCCTTCAAGGCCAACATACATTCCTGTTACGATGCGGCTGTAACTGTCTACAACGAAATACATGACAGGCCGGCCAATGATGTCTTTCCGGTCAAACTGGGAAACCAGGTAAATATCTCCGACCGTGGCGTCGATCTGGTACTTTGCGCCCGGCCCCATCATCTGGTAATCCGAGCGGCCGGTAATCGCCCTGCCGGTCAGTTCAAATTTTGCCTCACCATCCCTCTTTTGCTTTATGGCTTTCATATCGAATGTCTTCTCAAACCAATAGCGGAACTGACGGATCGAAGGGATCTGTTCCGGAGGAAGGAGCCTGACTTGTCCCGGTTTCTGAGGATCCGGCACGGAGTAGCTGTCTGACAGCAGTTTTTCATAGGCTTTTGTCAGTGTCGCCTTTTCTTTTTTCAGATAGTACTTTTTTACTGCTCTCAGGAAATTCCGGATATCTTCGTCTTCAAGGCTTTTGCCAAAACCACCCTCGTGAATCGCCGGTCTTCCCTGCTTCCTGCCTCCGGTTTTTCGTTTCCCGCCGCAGTTACGGTAATCCGGAAGGAATGCGTTTGGCGTTTTTCCCCTCGACCAGTACCTGGTCAAATACCGGTAAAGATTATTGTATGTTGTCCCGAGCTGTTCCGATGGGACACGAAGCATTTCCTTCCTGAGCCGGCGGTCATATATGGCAGGTTCATTTTCCAGGATGCTTCCCAAAGCGGCCCAGAGCTCATCCCTTCGTGCTTTGGAGGCATCGGTGGCGTCAGCTTCATCCGCACAGCTGAAACCGGCATCTTCAATCTTCTCGAACAAGTGGTTTTCCAATTCCTGCTGTAACCAGTCAGGTGCGAACATCTCCGGCATCTTTTCCGGATTAAGGCTCATCCAGAATCCCTTATCCCTGTCAGGAGCGACCCATAAGATACGATACCTGATTTTTTTCGTAGTATCCTCCACCACTTCATTGATAAAGATGCTGTCCATAAAACGCCTGCTTTCCCGTCCTTGTCAAATCGATTTCTTCATCCAGATTCAGTACTATCTTCTTCTCACATATGAGCATCTTGAACACGGATATTCCTGTACCTTTCACCAAATCAAAATCATGCTCCACCCTCTGAAGGATCATGGCCAAAGGTAAATCTGCGTTCTCATATAGTTCTATAAAAAATGCTGCACAGGCCGCCCTTTGCCGTTCATCCGCTATTAATTCATACGCACTCATGCCTGAACAGAGCCATTCTATATTGCGGACTTTTGTCCGGGGAATCTCTTTTTCCGTCACCAGTTTCCAGCTGACGCCCCGGCGCTGCCAGTAACGGCGCTCGATCTCGAGTTTTTCCCTCACGCGGGGCTTCTTTAATTCTGAAGACGGCTTCACTGCCCTGGCAACCATTTCGTCATGCTTTGTGATCAGAAAGTCGCTGGTCATGACATACGGAAAACCGCTGGACTTATCGTACGGATACCTGATTCCCGCCTCTTCAGCAACTGAAATGGCATCGGCGATATCGTCCAGCGGATACTGCTCCCTGATGTCAGAGGTTATCTCAGACCAATCCAACAAATAAAAGAAACCCAGTTCAAGATTCGACATGAGATGGTGCACCCGGCCGGTTTTCCTGCCTTTTACGCGCGAAACTATCCCCTTGGATGGAAAGTCCTGGATCTGTACCCATGGCTTATAATTCTCCATGGTTCCCTGTCCCCGGCCTTCGGCAAGATATCTGCGATATTGGCTTTCATTCCACACCCGTTTATGCTTTGCCATAGGTGCACCGCCTTTTATCTGTCTTGATTGTAATTCTATCGGATTATTATCAAACTCATTGTAACTCCCTTTCCTTTGTTCCATATTATCATACTTAATTGTATTTTATCAATCTAATTTGTAACTTTTTCAAACTTAATTGTAATCCGACATTCCGTACTACCTAATGCGACCGAAACAATAGAAATGCTGTCTCCAGTATGGCGTGTCAAATCTCGCATACTGGATAGGATTCCCGCAGTGCAACATGGTATTGTCTCCTACGTATATCGCAACATGTGATGCTCCGGGCGTGTTATAGGTCCCCTGGAAAAACACAAGATCTCCTGGCTTTGCCTCGCTTGCTGGGATGATATCGCACACCTGTCGCAGGCCTTCCGCTGTCAGTCGTCCATAGCTCCAGCCGTTCCCGCAGTGATTGATGACCCAGGACACGAACCCTGAGCAGTCAAAGCTGGTGCTTGGAGAAGCACCGCCCCATACATAGGGGTAGCCCAGGTATTT
>JAGBND010000022.1 GCA_017634575.1 Bacillota bacterium | reverse complement strand
GTGGTGCTGATTCTGCTGATTGCGATTGTGATTATTCTCATCCGGCGAAACGGCAATCATTCGGCTGACGCCTCAGGCCAGATTGTCTATGAAGAAAACTCCCGCCGTCCCTCCGGGGCAGACAGCGCCTCCAAGGGAGAATCTTCCATGAACCCATCCGAAAAACAGGCGGAGAACGGTTCAAACGGCGCTTCCGGCGAAAATGCGTCCGGTGAAGAGGCTTCCGCCTCGAAAGCAAACGCTTCCGGGTCTGACGGGTCCGCCGATCCTTCAGGCACATCCACAAGCGCCGCCGGCGAATCCTCAGCCGCCTCCGACGAATCCGCTGCCGCGCAGCAGGAATCTTCACCGGGCGTGCCGGTTATTGAACTGTCCTGCGGCGCATCCTTCCCACAGGATATTCAGATTATGGTGCTTTCCGGCTATGCGATTTCTTCCCTGGAGGAGCTGGAACAGTTTCCCAATCTGATTCAGGTGGATGTACGGGACACCCTGGTTTCATCCGAAGCTTTTGCTGCCTATAAAGCGGCCCATCCTCAGGTTGAGCTGATCGGCTATTCCCACAGTGAATACACCGTGGTAGAGCAGGACGTAACCTGGGATCAGGCGAAAGCACTGGCGGAGCAGGCCGGCGGACATCTGGCAACCCTTTCCGATGCATCGGAGCTGGATTTGATTATCGCCCAGTGTCAGAACATGGATCTTCACTATGTCTGGCTTGGCGGCTACAGCGACGAGAACAGAAACTGGTATTGGGTCACGGGAGAGCCGTGGCAGGACCCAGGCAGATGGTATCCCGGAGAGCCTACCTATATTGACGAAGACGGCGCTACGGAGAACAGGCTCTGTCTGTGGAACATTAACGAAAAAGGCTGGACGCTGAATGATCAGCGCAACGACCTGACCGGCTTTAATATCGTTCAGGGCCACTTGGCCTATGTCATTGAAAGGGAAACCCAGTCCGGAATCCGGTAAGCGTCTTTCCGGAAGATCCTAAGTCCGAAAGGCTTGAAAGAGTTTGAAAGATTTGTGAACTGTTTGCAATTAGCATGGGTTTATGATATGATAAGGTGTATGGCAGATCTTTTCTTTTAAGGTCCTGAGCAGTTGCCTTTGAAGAGAATTTGACCGAAAATTAAGTATGGACTGCATTGAGGGTGAAGAACATGTACAAGCGAATCATCTTGAAACTAAGCGGCGAAGCTCTTGCCACCGAGCAGGGCTTTGGTCTGGACCTTGCGAAAACCAGGCAGGTTGCCTCACAGGTGAAAAAGGCGGCGGAGCTTGGCTGCCAGATCGGTATTGTGATCGGCGGCGGCAATTTCTGGCGCGGACGCAGCAGCGAGGGAATCGACAGGGTCAAGGCAGACCAGATCGGCATGCTGGCAACGGTGATGAACGCCCTGTATGTTTCGGAGGTTTTCAGAACCGAAGGAATGGAAACCAGCGTGTATACCCCCTATCTGATTGGTCTCTACGCCGAAGTTTTCAGCAAAGACAAGGCTATCAGAGATCTTAAGGCCGGAAAGATTGTTTTCTTTGCGGGAGGTACGGGACATCCTTTCTTTTCCACCGATATGGGCGTTGCCCTGCGGGCTTCTGAAATCGAAGCGGACGTCATTCTGATGGCTAAGAACATCGATGGCGTATATGACAGCGACCCCATGACCAACCCGAATGCGAAAAAATTTGATTTTCTCACCTATCAGGAAATGCTGGAGAAAACCCTGCGGGTCATCGACCTGACGGCTGCCGCTTTTCTGATGGATCAGAAAATCCCCTGCCAGCTCTTTGCGCTGGCCCAGGAGAACAGCATTTCCCGGGTCATCCAGGGTGAAAAGCTGGGAACACAGATTCAATAAAACATGATATAAGGAGGCAAACCATGGCAAACTATCAAGAGATCGAAGACACCAAAGCAAGAATGAACAAGGCCCTTGACAATCTGGAATCGGAATACAACACGATTCGTGTCGGCCGCGCTAATCCTCATGTGCTCGATAGGATTATGGTTGATTATTATGGAACGCCTACTCCGATTCAGCAGATCGGCAACGTTTCGGTTCCCGAACCGAGGATGATCGTGATTCAGCCTTGGGAGTCCAATATGCTGAAGGCGGTTGAGAAAGCAATTCAGGTTTCCGATCTCGGCATTCATCCGAACAACGACGGAAAAGTGATCCGTTTGGTTTTCCCCGAGCTGACTGAGGAGAAACGTAAAGAGACCAGCAAGGACGTGAAGAAACGGGGTGAAGGCGCCAAGGTAGCCCTGAGAAATATCAGACGCGACACCATGGAGCTTTTAAAGAAAGAAAAGAAGGACAGCATCATCACTGAGGATGACCAGAAGAACCTGGAAGAAAAGCTTCAAAAGCTGACAGACGATTATATCAAGAAAGTTGATCAGATGGTAGAAGCCAAAACGAAGGAAGTTATGGCTGTATAAGCTTCAGGGCCCCGATCCTGTATTTCCCCGAAACATCTGCGGGAAGGATCGGGGCCCAAGCAAAGTATAAAAGTTTAAGCCGAAAGGAATGCCACCTATGGACAAAGGCGCTTCAAATCCCCGTCATATTGCCATTATACTGGATGGAAACGGCCGCTACGCCAAAAAATACGGCCTGCTGAGGCAGCAAGGGCACAAAGCCGGCGCTGACAATGTGGAAGAGATGGGCGATATTTTTATTGCCAAGGGCATCGAATATATGACGGTATATGCTTTCTCAACGGAAAACTGGAAAAGGTCCGAGGATGAGGTCACCTACCTGATGGCCCTCATGAAACGATACCTTTCCAAAAACAAGGTGGATGCCCTGAGAAAAGGCATCCGGATCCGGGTCATCGGTGATCGAAGCGGACTGTCCGAGGATCTTCGCCGGCTCATTGTTTCCATGGAGGAAGACACCAAGGAAATGAAGAAGCTGAATCTGACCTTTGCCATCAACTACGGCGGAAGGGACGAGATTTTAAGAGCCTCCAAAAAACTGGCTGAGCGCGCGAAAGAGGGGCTGGATCTTAAGACGGTTGACGAGGCGTATTTCAGCTCCCTGCTGGATACATCCGACATTCCCGATCCGGATCTTTTGATTCGGACCAGCGGGGAAGAGCGCATCAGCAATTTCCTCCTTTGGCAGATCGCCTATGCGGAAATGTATTTTACGGATAAATACTGGCCGGAATTTACGGAAGAAGACCTGGATCTGGCCATCGACAGCTACCGGCACCGGGAGAGACGTTTCGGCGCCAGGAAGGAAGACTAAATAGAAGTAGGAGAATTCTATGAGAACACGCGTCATCAGTGGTATTGTTCTGTTTATCTTGATCACGCTTATGTTGTTTTTAGGCGGGAATGTGCTGCTTATCTGCCTTTTTCTTCTATCCCTTGGCGGTCTGTTTGAGCTTGGCAGCGCGCTTTCCAAGGCGGTTCCTCAGCCGGACGGCATCAAAGAGGTCATGTTCCGTCCCTTTACCTATACCTCGATGGCAGCCGCCCTTGTGTGGTATTTACTGCTTTTCTTCTTTAAGGAACAGGTTTGGAATACGCATCTGGGGATATATTACTTTATCTTCCTGCTGATCGTTCTGATGGCCCTGTCCATTTTCTATTATCCGAAGCGCCGCTTTTCCGATGCCGCCATGTCCTTTTTCAGCGCTGTCTATGTGCCGGTTCTGTTTTCTTTCATCTATTTGCTGCGGACCGCGGATCATGGCCAGTTCTTTGTCTGGTACATCTTTGCCGCAGCTTGGGGAAGCGACACCCTGGCCTATTTCTCCGGCATGGTTTTCGGCCGGCACAAGCTTTCTCCGAGGCTGAGCCCGAAAAAAACCATTGAAGGCTTCATCGGCGGGCTTCTTGGATCCACGGTGCTCTGCACCGTCTTCGGCATGATTATTGCCTCAACGGTGGAGGTGGAAACCGGCGTTATGCTGAAGCTTTCGCTGCTGATCGGGTTCTTCGGCTCCCTGGCTTCTGTGGGAGGCGATCTTTTCGCTTCCTCCATCAAACGGGTCATGCGGATTAAAGATTACAGCAACCTGATCCCAGGCCATGGCGGCATCATGGATCGGTTTGACAGTATTTTGTTTGTAGCTCCTGTCGTCTATGTGATTCTGGAGTTCTTTGAAGTTGTCTGAAGGGAAGAGACATCGTTGAAACAGATTGTTATTTTAGGCAGCACCGGTTCCATCGGAACCCAGACATTGGATGTAATCGCTCACGCTCCGGCTGATTTTTCCGTGCTGGCCCTGGCGGCTTACGGACGTAATCTGGAGCTTCTTTGTGAGCAGATTGAAACCTTTCACCCTGCGTATGTCTGCCTTTATCAGGAGGACGCCCTTAAAAGCCTGAAGGATATGCTCGGCGCCCGGGATTTTTCATGGGAGAAGATTACTTTTCTGGCAGGAATGGATGGGCTCTGCGTCCTTGCATCCCTTCCCGAGGCCGATCTGGTGGTCACCTCTTTGGTGGGCATGATCGGTATTCTCCCGACCATCAAAGCCATTGAAGCAGGGAACAATATTGCCCTTGCAAACAAGGAAACACTGGCCTGCGCCGGCAGCTATATAATGAAGCTTGCTGCCGACCATCATGTGAAAATCCTTCCGGTGGACTCCGAGCATGGCGCGATTTTCCAGTGTCTGGAGGGCGTAAGGCGCGAGGATGTGGATGCCGTCTGGCTGACCGCCTCCGGCGGACCCTTCAGGGGTTATTCGAAGGAAATGCTGGAGCAGGTAACCCTCGAGCAGGCGCTGAAGCATCCCAACTGGAGCATGGGAGCCAAGATCACCATTGATTCCGCAACCCTTATGAACAAGGGCATCGAGATGATCGAGGCAAAATACCTCTATGACCTCAGGCCGGAGCAGGTGATTCCCATTGTCCATCCCCAAAGCCTGGTTCACTCCATGGTGGAGCTGAAGGATGGCGCGGTCATCGCCCAGCTGGGGCCGGTGGATATGCGTCTGCCGATCCAGGTTATGCTGTACTATCCGGAGCGGGGAAATGCCCTGATGCAGAAGGTGGATTTTCGAACCATTGGCTCCCTGACCTTCGAGCCCATCGATGAAGAAGTGTTTCCTTCCATCGCCATGGCCAGGTACAGCATGCAGCGGGAAGGCTTATTCCCTGCCTGCTTTAACGCGGCCAACGAAATTGCGGTGGAGAAATTCAGGAAGGGCCAGATCCGTTTTACGGATATCTACCGCCTGGTGGAAAAAGCCCTTTCTGCGCTGGATGCGGAAGGCGCCACCAGAAAAGATTATGAAATAGAGGAAATTATCCATATGCCCGAGCGCATCAGGCATATGATCGGCGAGTGATTGGTATGGGTATAGTCTTAACGCTGCTTGTATTTACGTTTATTGTGGTGATTCACGAAGGAGGCCATTTCCTGATGGCCAGACGATGCGGCATCTTCGTGGAGGAATTTGCGGTGGGAATGGGACCGGTTTTGTTAAAACACAAAACCAAAAAGGATCTGCTGGTAAGTTTACGGCTTCTTCCCATCGGTGGTTTTTGCCGCATGAAGGGGGAGGATCCCGATCCGGAAAACCCGGATGCGGTTCCGGACCCGGATTCTTTTAACGGTGTTTCTATTGGACGAAGAGCCCTTGTGGTGGCGGCCGGGCCTTTCATGAATTTTGTGCTGGCCTTCGTGCTGCTGCTGATCTTTAACCTGATCCTTGGCTATACCAGCCGGCAGGTTGCTTCGGTGGATGCTTCCTATCCGGCTGCCCAGGCAGGCCTTCAGGCCGGCGACACGGTGGTAGGGCTGAACGGAGAGTCCGTTCATGTGTATGGAAAGATCAGCTTCCTGCTGATGAACTATCAGGAAGGGGACGAAGTGGCCTTGAAGGTTCGTCATCTGGACGGATCCACGGATACGCTGAACTTTCCCTTGAAATATGACGAAGAGCTGCAGCGCTGGCGGATGGGCTTCACAGTCTCGGCTGTGGATTCCTTCTCAAAAGAGGTGTCCCAGAAGGGCTTTTTCCCGGCGCTGGGCGGCGTATTGTACGAGAGCTTCTTCTACACCTGGTACGAAATTGAAGTAACGATCCGTTCTCTGGGCATGCTGCTTACCGGAAAGGTTGGCATCGATGCCCTCACCGGACCCATTGGAATGGTGTCGGTGGTCGGAGAAACCTATGAAGCGGCCTCATCCTATGGATTCCTTTCCGTGCTGGCCAGCATCAGCAGCATCGTAGTGCTGATCAGCGCCAACCTGGGGGTTTTGAACCTGTTTCCCATCCCGGGTCTGGACGGATCCAGACTGGTTTTCCTCCTGGTGGAGAAAATCCGCAGAAAGCCCATGGATCCCAAAATTGAAAATGCGATTTATCTGGTGGGATTTGTGCTGCTGTTCGGCCTGATGATTGCCGTAGCCTTTAACGACATTTTAAGGCTGATCCGTTAGAAAATGAAATTAGGAAAGATCAGAACATATGACACGTAATGAAACCAAAGTTGTTCGGGTAGGGAATGTGCTTCTGGGCGGCGGAAATCCGATCCGCATTCAGTCCATGACCAATACCAAGACGGCCGATGTGAAAAGCACGGTCGATCAGATTCTCAGACTGGAGGATGCAGGCTGTGAAATTATCCGGTGCACGGTGCCGGATATGGAAAGCGCCGCAGCCCTTGCTGAGATCAAAAAGCAGATTCATATTCCGCTGGTGGCGGATATTCACTTCGATTACCGCCTGGCGATTGCAGCCTGCGAGAATGGCGCGGATAAGATCCGGATCAATCCCGGCAATATCGGGTCGGATGAGCGGCTGAAGAAGGTGGTGGACGTCTGCAAGGAGCGACAGATCCCCATCCGGGTCGGCGTTAACGCCGGATCCCTGGATCCGGAGATGGAAAAGCTGTATGGCCGAAGTGCCGAGGCCCTGTCTGAAAGCGCCAAAAGAAGCGTGCAGATTATGGAGGACGCCGGTTTTGACAATATCGTGGTAGCCATCAAGGCCTCCAACGTCCGCCTTTGTGTCGAAAGCTTCCGCCTCTTTGCCAAAACCTGCCCCTATCCTTTGCATGTGGGTCTTACCGAGGCGGGTCTTACCCGGGAAGGAACCATCAAATCGGCCCTTGCCATGGGCCAGCTTCTTTCCGAAGGCATCGGCGATACGATCAGGGTCTCCCTGACGGCTGACCCTGTGGAGGAGGTAAAGGCTGCCAAGGATATTCTCCGTTTTCTGGATCTGCGCAAATTTGGCCCGGAGATCGTCTCCTGTCCCACCTGCGGCCGCACCAATATTGACCTGATCGATCTGGCCGGGAAAGCCCAGAAGGCCCTGGAGGGCTTTAAAACGCCCATGAAGGTGGCGGTGATGGGCTGCGTGGTGAACGGGCCCGGCGAAGCCAAGGATGCCGATTTCGGCATTTGCGGCGGTAAAGGAATGGGACTGGTAATCCGAAAGGGTGAGATTGTGAAAAAGGTTCCGGAAGAGGAACTGCTTGACGCCCTGGTGGAAGAGGCACGTTTATATGAGAGCACCTATTAAAACCCTGCCGGAGGTTTTCGAACATGGATTCTCCGGCGACTGCCTTGAAATGGCCTCGAAAATCGGGGTCATTTCTGTTGGACTGAATATGCAGAGCCGAACGATGGATCTGACCCTTCTGCCGCCGAGAGAGCTGACGGAGGAGGAAAGGACCCATCTTTTGGCATGTCTGGATATTGCCATGCAGGGACAGGTGGAACTCAGGATCAGCTTTGCCCAAAAAGCAGAGGAAGAGGAATCCCTGGATGAGCTTCCAGAAATAGAACGGACCAGGCGCATCCTGGACAAGTACCGGGAAGAGGAACCCGGAATTGCCTCGGTGCTTTCCCGATGCCGTTTTGAATATGGTAAAGACACGCTGATTCTTCATGTGCCCAAGGCGGCCGCACTGCTGATGAAGCAGCGAAGCTCTGAAAAGGCCATTGAAGAAATTTTGAAGACGCTGGGCATGGAGAAAACTGTTCAGGTGGAGTCAGACGGCGTTCTGGAGGAGATCAATCCGCTGCGCCGGACGACGCCAGCCGGGACGCCGACAACTGAAGAACGGGCGTCCGGGATGGGTGTTCATCAGGCTGCTCCGGAGGGCATGCCTTATGGCGAACCGATTCCGGAGGACGTCTCCTACGGCGATGTGCCCCCTGTGCCGGCGGATCTGCCTTTTGATATGGCGCCGCCTGCACAGCTTCCGCCCTGGGAAGAGGCCGGGCCGCTGCCTGCAGATGGTGCGGACGCGCCACAGCCGCAGATGACGGATAAGCCTGCGCCTGATAACAGTCTTCCCAAACCTGCCGCCGGCAAGGAAGAAGCCGGTTCCGGGGCGGAGCAGGCAGAAGAAGAAGCAAAACCGAAGCGGAAAACCAACCGTGTCATGACCGGAAAACCCATTCAGACCAAGGACGAGGTGCCCCTGTCCCGCTGTGATGTGGAAATCCGGCAGGTGGTAACCAGAGGCATTATCAGTCAGATCAGCATCCGGGAAATCTCCGGCGGAAAGGGCATTTTGTCCATAAGGATCACCGACTATGTCAGCACGGTGAACGTGAAAGCCTTCGTCGTGATGAAAACCTGGCACGAGAAAATGGAAAATCTGCTGGTGAAGGGGGAATCCATTCTGGTGAAGGGCTCCCTGCAGATGGACAGCTACGTGCAGGATCTGGTACTAACCGCTACCTGCATCACCCTGCTGGCGGAGCCGATTGTCATCGACGAGGCCAAAAAGGCGGCCATCGATGCCATGGTGCTGGGACGGCCCTTCGAAGGACCCCGCACCAATATCCATGATGTCTTAAACGAGCAGTATCTGGCGCAGCATAGCGGAAAAACCATCCTTCAGGGGGATATTATCACCACAGAGGCCAGAGAGCTGAAAAACGACCGGACGCTGATGACCATCGATATTACCGACTATACCGATTCCATCTCCGTCAAAGCCTTTTTCGACAACGAGGATCTGGAAAAGAAGGGCGGCATGCTCAAGAAGGGCAAGCAGATTAAAGTCCTGGGCAAGGTCTCCTTTGACGATCAGTTTTCCCATGAATATCAGATGATGGCCGACTCCATTGCGCCCACTTCGGATCCCATCAAGCCTGAGAGAAAAGACAACGCTCCCCGCAAGCGGGTGGAGCTTCATTTGCATACCAAAATTTCCGAAATGGACGCCGTCACGGCGCCTAAGGAAATGGTCATGCAGGCTTACCGGTGGGGTCACCCGGCCATTGCCATTACCGATCACGGCGTGGTGCAGGGCTTCCCCGAAGCCATGGACGCCGCCAGAAAATGCGGCATCAAGGTGATCTACGGCGTGGAAGCCTATATTGTGGACGATACCAAATTAGCGGTAAAGAACGATCATGGCCAGGATTTTTCCGACACCTTTGTGGTATTTGATATTGAAACCACCGGCTTCAACAAAGAGTCTGACCGCATCATCGAAATCGGCGCGGTAAAGGTGCAGGGGCGGGAGATTGTCGACCGCTTCAGCCGTTTCATTGATCCCGAGATGCCCATTCCCGAGCATATTACCAAGCTTACCTCCATCACCGACGATGATGTGAGAGGCCAGGGCACCATTCGCGAGGTGCTGCCTGAATTCAAAGCATGGGTAGGCGACGCTGCCTTTGTTGCCCATAATGCTTCCTTTGATACGGGCTTTATTGCCAACAAAAACGAAAAGCTGGGTTACGCCCCCATGGACAACACCATCGTGGATACCCTGGAGCTGGCCCGCGGACTCTACGATCTGAAGCGTTATACCCTGGATTCCGTCGCCAAAGCCCTGGGCGTGGACCTTCGGTCCCATCACCGGGCCGTGGATGACGCAGAAGCCACCGCCGGCATCTTTTTAAGGTGTCTGACGGATCTGATGGAAAAGAAAATCATCGATCTCTCGATGATCAATACCTATATTCACGATCATACGGACGTGAAAAAGCTTCGTTCCCACCATGCGATTTTGCTGGTGCAGAACAAGGTCGGGCTGAAAAACCTGTACAAGCTGATTTCCGAGTCCCACCTGAACTATTTCTACCGGCAGCCCCGCATGCCGAAGAGCGTGATCAATTCCATGCGGGAGGGAATTATCGTGGGAAGCGCCTGCAGCGCCGGCGAGCTCTACGAAGCCGTGCTGGAGAACGACTCCCAGGAAGAGCTGGAAAGACTGGTTTCCTTCTATGACTATCTGGAAATTCAGCCGCTGGCCAACAATATGTACCTCATCGACGATCCGGACCACGGAAATGTACAGACGGTGGAGGATCTGAAAAACATCAACCGCCGCATCGTGGAGTTGGGAAAGATCTATCACAAGCCGGTGGTAGCCACCTGCGACGCTCACTTTAAAGATCCCTCCGACGAGGAATTTCGCCGGATTCTGCTGTCCTCCATGAAGTTTTCCGATGCGGACAAGCCCATGCCGCTTTATCTTCGGACCACCGAGGAGATGCTGGAGGAATTTTCCTACCTGGGCGAGGAGACCTGCGAGCAGGTAGTCATCGATGCGCCCAACAGCATTGCCGATCAGGTAGAGGTAATTCTTCCCATTCCCGACGGACAGTTCTCGCCGGTAATCGAAGGGGCGGAGGATGAGCTGAGAAACATCTGCTATGAGAACGCCAAAAAGATGTACGGCGATCCGCTTCCGGATATCGTTCAGGCAAGGCTGGATCACGAGCTTGGCTGTATCATCGGCAACGGTTTTTCCACGCTGTATATTCTGGCCAGACGGCTGGTGCAGCATTCCGTTGCGGACGGCTACTATGTCGGCTCCAGGGGTTCCGTGGGTTCCTCCTTTGCGGCTACCATGGCCGGCATCACGGAGGTAAATCCTCTGAAGGCGCATTATTACTGCCCGGAATGCCACTTTACCGACTTTGACCCGGAAGAATCAAGGGGCGTGGCCGGCATGAGCGGCTTTGACCTGCCGGACCGGATGTGCCCGCGCTGCGGCAAGAAGCTGAAAAAGGATGGTCAGGAGATTCCCTTCGAGGTATTCCTTGGCTTTAACGGCGATAAGGAGCCCGATATCGATCTGAATTTCTCCGGTGAATATCAGCCCAAGGCCCACGCCTATGTAGGTGAAATGTTCGGCGAGGATCATGTGTACCGCGCCGGCACCATGGGCGGTCTGGCGGAGAAGACGGCTTACGGCATGGTCAAGCACTACCTGGAAGATCATGGCCGGGTCTGTTCCAATGCCCAGATCAACTACCTGATTTCCGGCTGTCTGGAGGTTAAACGCACCACCGGGCAGCATCCGGGCGGCATTCTGGTTGTGCCGACGGAATATGATGTATATGACTTTACGCCGATTCAGCATCCGGCGAACGATATGACCACGTCCATTATTACTTCCCATTACGACTATGACCCGCTCCATGGAAGACTTTTGAAGCTGGATATTCTGGGTCATGATGATCCCACCATGATCCGTATGCTGGAGGATATGACGGGAACCGTGGCCACCGAGGTGCCCATTGACGATCCGGGCGTTATGCAGCTGTTTTTAGGCACCGAATCCCTGGGCGTGACACCGGAACAGATCGATTCTCCGGTGGGCACCTATGGCATCAGTGAATTCGGCACCCACTTTGTCCGCCAGATGCTGGTGGACACCAAGCCTAAAAACTTTTCCGACCTTTGCAGGATTTCCGGCCTTTCCCACGGCACCGATGTGTGGAACAACAACGCCAAGGACATCGTGGCTCAGGGAATCGCCTCCATTTCCGAATGCATCTGTACCCGTGAGGATATCATGATCGACCTGATCCACCTGGGCATGGACAAGCTGGAATCCTTTAAAATCATGGAAAAGGTTCGTAAAGGCAAAAAGTCCGGCGGCCTTTCGCCCACGGATATCGAGCACATGGTGGCGCATGGCATTGAGCCCTGGTATCTGGAATCCTGTAAAAAGATCCAGTACCTCTTCCCGAAGGGACATGCAGTAGCCTACGTAACGATGTCTCTGAGAATTGCCTATTACAAGGTTCACTATAAAGAATATTACTATGCAGCCTTCTTCACCATTCGCGCCGACAGCTTCGACTATGCCACCATGGCCATGGGCGAGCAGAAGGCCAGGGCGGCAAAGGCTGCGATTGAAGCCAAGGGCCAGAAGGAGCAGACTGCCAAGGACAAGGAAATTCATACCCTTCTGGAGCTGGTCATTGAATTCTATGCCCGCGGCCTGTCCTTCCTGCCCATGGATCTGGCCAAATCGGATGATCATAAATTCCAGGTCATCGATGGCAAGCTGCTGCCTCCCTTCGATACCATCTCCGGCATGGGCCAGACCGCGGCCCGCTCCATCGTGGAGGCCAGGGAAGAGGGCGAATTCCTCACCGTCGAGGATTTCCTCGGACGCACCCGCGTCAGCCGAACCATCACCGACACGATGAAAACCCTCGGCATTATTGATTTGCCCGAAACGGATCAGCTGTCGCTGTTCTAAAAAAGGAATGACGGCGGAAACAAAGAAAAGCCTTTCGTCACTCACGGATATAGGACATTAACCGCATTTGCATTTTTTAGATGTTTGTGGTATAATGCTTTTCACGTAAAAACAGCTGTCCTCGAAAGGAGTGTTGGAGAGCTGTTAGCGCCAGGCCCATTGGGTGACGAGGAACGGCAGCCATCGAAAGACTCGGCGGATGCTGCCGCGGCTTTTTAGTGAGTCGTTAAAGAGAAAAGAAAAAGCGGAATCAAAACCGTAACAGAGGTTCTCCCATCACTTTTATTTGGCTACGCCCAAATATATAAGTGACTAAAGGAGAACCTTTTTTATGCCTGAATTACAAAACAATTTAATAGAAGACTGCCATCCGACGGGTCGGATTCCGCAGTGCCGTATCTCAGAGCTTTTTGATCTGGAGCATACGCTTGCGGCTGATTATCTGCGCGCTTTTACCTATCCCTGGGAGGCGCTAGCCGGTATTAAGAATATGATCCTTCAGCTGGGAGAAACCCTTGGCCCTGAGTATAAAGAGATTTCCGAACATGTGTGGGTGCACGAAAGCGCCGTGATCTACCCCTCGGCTTATCTGGGCGCGCCCTGCATCATCGGTCCCGGAACCGAGGTCAGACATTGCGCTTTTATTCGCGGGTCCGCTCTGGTCGGCGCAGACTGTGTGGTCGGAAACTCGGTGGAACTGAAAAACGTGATCCTCTTCGACCACGTTCAGACCCCTCACTATAATTATGTAGGCGATTCGATTTTAGGTTATTACAGCCATATGGGGGCAGGCTCCATTACCTCCAACGTGAAGAGCGACAAACGCCTGGTGGTCATTCACGATGGGGATAAAAGCATGGAGACAGGCCTTAAAAAGATGGGCGCCATGCTGGGCGACTATGTGGAAGTGGGCTGCAATGCGGTGCTTAATCCCGGAACCGTCATCGGCCGGCACTCCAATGTTTACCCCACCTCATGCGTGCGCGGATTTGTTCCGGCGCAATCTATCTGGAAAAATAATGGCAATATAATCGAAAAGGAGAATCGTTAAAATGGGAAAATATTTTGGAACGGATGGCTTCCGCGGGGAAGCGAATGAAAATCTGACATTTGAGCACGCCATCGAAACAGGGCGTTTTCTGGGCTGGTATTACGGCGAGCGGCTGAACAAAAAGGCAAAAGTGGTCATCGGCAAGGACACCCGGCGCAGCTCCTATATGTTTGAATATGCGCTTTGCACGGGCCTTATGGCCAGCGGCGCCGATGCCTACATCATGCATGTTACCACGACCCCATCCGTTGCCTACATCACCCGTGTGGATGATTTCGACTGCGGAATTATGATCTCTGCATCTCACAATCCGTACTATGATAACGGTATTAAGCTTCTGAATGGCAACGGCGAAAAGATGGACGATGAGACCATCGCCATGGTGGAGGACTATCTGGACGGTGCCTTCGAGATTCCCATTGCGCACCGGCACGATATCGGCCGTACCGTGGATTATGTGGCCGGCCGGAACCGTTATACCGGATACCTGATTTCCATGAGCAAGTACAGCTTCAAAAATGTGAAGGTAGGACTGGATGTGGCCAACGGATCGGCATGGCAGATCGCCAGAAGCGTGTTCGATGCGCTGGGCGCAAAGACCTATGTGATGAGCGACGAGCCGGACGGCTATAATATCAATACCGACTGCGGAAGCACGCATATTGAGCATCTGCAGAAGTTCGTGGTGGAGAAGGGTCTGGATATCGGTTTTGCTTACGATGGCGATGCCGACCGCTGCTTGTGCGTAGATGAGAAGGGCAATGTGGTGACAGGTGATCACATACTCTATATTTATGCCACCTATATGAAAAAGCGCGGCAAGCTTTTGAACAATACGGTCGTTACCACGATCATGTCCAACTTTGGCCTGTACAAGGCTTTTGACAAGGCCGGCATTGACTATGTGAAAACAAAAGTCGGCGATCGTTATGTGTACGAGGAAATGTCAGCCCATGGCCACCGCATCGGCGGCGAGCAGTCCGGACATATTATTTTCTCCAAATATGCCACCACCGGCGACGGCATCCTCACCTCCCTGAAGCTGATGGAGGTCATGCTTGCCAAAGAAAAGCCCATGAGCGAGCTGGCCGCTGAGATGGTTTTCTATCCCCAGGAGCTTCAGAATGTCCGGGTCAAGAGTAAACCTGCTGTAATGGCGGATCCCGATGTGCAGCAGGCTGTCAGCGCTGTTTCGGAAGCTCTTGGCGACACGGGCCGCGTGCTGGTAAGGGAAAGCGGCACGGAGCCTGTGATCCGCGTCATGGTGGAGGCTGAAACAGATGCCATCTGCAAACAATACGCCGATCAGATTGTCCAGGTGATCAAAGAGAAGGGGCATTTGGAATAAAAAAGGAAGTGTATGTGCCCGTCACTGATTGACTTTTTGACGGTTTCGCTTTACAATTTGATTATTATGATTCGAAAACATTTAATTTTTTATGGCTGGGTGCAGGGCGTAGGATTTCGCTATCGCGCCCGCCTTGCAGCTGAGCAATTCGGCTGCACCGGATGGGTCAGGAACGAGTGGGACGGAACGGTATCCACGGAAATTCAGGGGGAAGAGGCGGATATCGACAAAGTGATCGAGGCCATTGAGCGGGGAACCTATATCCGTATCGAGAATATAGTCGCCAAAACAATCCCGCTGGTAGAAAATGAACGCAGATTCAGGAGCTACTCTTATTAACCACTTTGGGACCCCCACTTTGGGGATCCCCATACTGGGGACGGTTCTAAAAATAGCCTTTCTGAAGAATAATAGTAAAACAGAAGCAAAAAATGCAGACAGGAGAGGACTTTGTGAGTCTTCTCCTGTCTTTTGCGTATGATCGTTGAATTTGCCGGCATTATTGCGGGATATCGTTTCTGACCTCGACAGCGAGCATGTCAATATATTGATAATTTTCATCGGTTTCTGTCCGGATCGGCATGCCGATGACAGTGATGGGGCTGGCTGGGTCAAATGTGAAATTTGCGAGTTTATCTTTTGTCCCGAAGACTGTGATCCAAACTACGCGACTCGTTCCCTCCTGTAGAGCTACAATATTGAAAGAAGTCAGATTTTGTATATAGGATTCGCTGGGTTCAGAGTAAACTACCTGAAAGCCGCTCAGCTGCATGATTTTACCGGCATATTGGTCAGGGGAGGAAAAATATTGATCGTAGGTGAGACCAGGATCCAGTACCTGCAGCACAGCCTGGTGATCTTCACCATACATGAAGCCCATTTCATTTTTCTTAAGGAAATCGAAGGCTTCGATGGGAATGTTCTTATAATCGGGATTGTCATCTGTGGCAGTTACAATCAGATGGAACAACATGTCTGCGCCGGTTTTGAAGACACGCGCGCCCATGTCGAATTCCGATGTATTGTGAAGTTCTCCCTGCGCAAGGTAGTAAGTTTCTTCGACTAAGCCGTGGTATAGACCACCGCTGAGGGTTCCCTGCTTGGTGTATTCGATTCCACTGTCATTTGACGCGCTAAACGTAGCCTGGCCTTCTCCAAGACCATTCTTGATATTTCCTTCAAAAGAACCTGTGCGCTCAAATGGTGTAGATTCCTGATCATTCCAGTTAACGCTCATGAATGTCATTTTATAGCCATTAGTTTTCAAATATCCATCCCAGATGCCCCCATCCTGGAAGGTTCCTTCAAAGTAGAGGTAGTATCCTTCGGATCCCGCAGCACCATCAAAAACACCGTTTTCTCCCGATGGTGTCAGATTCTCAACAGGTCCTGTATAGGTTCCATAATATGTAATATCTTGATAAACCAGGGTATAGGGAATCTTCGCATTACGGCTGTCCGACGGAACGCCGCCCCGGAAGAGGCCATCGAAAGAAAAAGCATCAGAAGTAAAGGAGCCGGTGCCCGTGAGGGCGCCATTGACAATCTGGCCGTCATAGACTCCGTTAAAGCTGTTATCACCGATCTTTAGAGTGAGGGGAAGACCGGAGATGATCCCGTTATCCGGAAAGCCATCGGCAAACGAACCCTTGAACGCGGTATCGGGCGCATCAAATGTTCCCTGACCGGAGGGCTTCAGACCATCCACGGAACCGTTATAGGTTCCTTGAATAGTCTGTTCCATATAGTTCATGAGATAAGGCATATTCGAAACCTGACCATAACCCTCAGGAAGCCCCTGGCTTATGAAGCCTGTATACTGAAAGGTAAAAGAAGAAAAGGTGACTTTTCCTCCAAGCACGCCGTCCGTTATTCTGCCGTCGATGGTCCCGTTGAATGTTTCATCGCCTGCGGTCATCGTATAAGGCAGGTTTTTGATGTCTCCGGTTTTGAATAGGCCGGAGGAGAAGGAGCCGGTGTAAGAAAGATCACCGGAGGAAAATGTGCCGTTTCCATCGGGAACGCCATCGGCGGAAGCGCCGCTGTATACACCGTCGAAGGTCTGGCCAAGGAAGGAAATCTGTATTGTTTCCTGGTTGAGCATGCCGGATGAAGCCTGACTCTGTTCAGTAGTCTGACTCTGTGCACTGTCAGCCGGCGCGCTGTTTTTCCAGGTATCATAGATGCTCTCGGATGCTGCGCCGTCTATGCCGCTATTTTGATTCGGGTCCGGGGTTTTGCGGCAGCCTGCCAGAAGCAAAAGGATCAGAAACAGGGATATACTCTTTAGAAAAAAGAATCCGGATTTCATTTCAATCTCCATTCCGGAGCGTAGCGACGGAACACGTATGATCAGCTGTTTGTGACGCTCCGGCACAAATAGCCGTGTGAAAAATCATGCATCGGCATTAAATATTTCACTGGTACCTTCGGTAACGGACTGCGTGAAGTGGGCAATCTTTTTTGCACTGGTACGGGAAACGCTGGCTTTCAACAGGGCAGTCGGATTTTTAATTATTATATGTGATTGTTTCTATATTGTACAGAAAGAAGAAACACTTACAAATGGCCAATTGTGGTAAGCAACCGGTGAATCAGCCGATTGACTTTTTGACGTTTTCGATTTACAATCTGATTATTATGATTCGAAAACATTTAATTTTTTATGGATGGGTACAGGGTGTAGGCTTCCTCACATGTTAAGGATTTTGACTTGGACAGCATGGCGGCAGAGTAAATCTGCGACACGCAGAGACTAGATATATGGCGGCGGCATCATTTCCGAATTTACCGTTCCTATAAAAGCCCATAACAGCCCATAATAGACAGGAAAGACAATGAACGCAAAAGAAACCTTAAAAGCATTTTTTGGATACGATTCATACAAGCCCGGTCAGGAAGAGGTTGTTGAAGCAATTCTGTCTGGGAGGGATGTTTTGTCAATCATGCCCACCGGTGCCGGAAAATCGATTTGTTACCAGGTCCCGGCCATGCTGCTGCCGGGAATGACGATCGTAATATCACCTCTGATCTCACTGATGCAGGACCAGGTAAAAGCTCTGAAGGAGGCAGGAATCCCTGCCGGTTATATCAATTCTTCTCTGACAGAGGGGCAGATTGCAAAGGTCTATGCCAGAGCGCTGCAAGGCGCCTACAAGATCCTGTATGTGGCCCCTGAACGGCTGGAAAGTGCCGGATTTATTGAATTTACCGAACAAATCCGGATTTCCATGGTCACCGTGGATGAGGCTCATTGCATTTCCCAGTGGGGGCAGGACTTTCGGCCAAGCTACCTGAAAATCGTCGATTTTATCGAGCGTCTGGTCAGAAGGCCTGTTGTCAGTGCGTTCACTGCAACCGCGACTCCGGAGGTTAAGACTGATATCGCCTGCGTATTAAAGCTTGAAAATCCGGAAATTGTGGTTACCGGCTTTGACCGGGAAAATCTTTTTTTTAATGTGGAAACGCTCCGCGCCAAGGATGATTATGTCCTTGAATATATCCGCAATCATCCGGACGAATCCGGCATTATTTACTGTGCCACGAGAAAAAATGTAGATGCTTTATATGAACGTCTGTCCGGGATGAATGTTCCGGTGGCGAGGTATCATGCCGGCATGGGAAATGGAGACCGAAAGGAAAGCCAGGATGATTTTATCTACGACAGGCGGCCGGTGATTGTGGCTACCAATGCCTTTGGCATGGGCATTGACAAATCCAATGTCCGCTATGTTATCCATTACAACATGCCCCAGAGCATGGAAAACTACTATCAGGAAGCAGGACGTGCCGGAAGAGACGGTGAGAAGGCCGAATGCATTTTGCTTTTTTCTCCGCAGGATATTATGATTAATAAATTCCTGCTGGAGCACAAGGAATTTGCGGATATGTCCTTTGAGGACGCCGAGCTGATCCGGCAGCGGGATGCCAAAAGACTGCAGGTCATGGAGAACTACTGCCGTACGCCTGAATGTCTGCGAAATTATATTCTGGCCTATTTTGGGGAGAAAAGGATCGAGCCCTGCGGCAGCTGCGGCAATTGCCAAAGAGAGGTTATCGAGCACGATATGACCCAGGAAGCGAGGCAGGTTATTAATTGCGTCTGGGAACTGAAAGGACGCTACGGGCTGAATGTTCTTCTTGGGACGCTGCTTGGTGCTAATCGGGCCCGCCTGAAGGAGCTTGGCGCTGATAGATATAAAACCTATGGCGCGCTGAAGGATCGATCGGAAGAGGAGTTAAGGCTCCTGATCAGTCAGATGATTCTGGAAGGCTATTTAACTCAGTCTGCTGACAAGTACAGTGTGATTCGGATCGGGAATATCGAACCGCTGAGAAACCCGGAGACTCATGTGATGGTGCGCAGCCATGAAGAGCGTCAGATGGAGAGCGGCCATCGTGCAAAGGAACAGAAGAGACGGAGTACCGATGCGCTTACCAGGGCCGGTTTTGCTTTGTTTGATACGCTTCGAAGGCTGCGGCTGGATATAGCCAGGGAAGAGGGCATGCCCCCTTATATTGTTTTCAGCGATAAAACGCTGGTGGATATGAGCGCGAAAGCGCCCCGCAGCCAAACCGCCATGTTGGCTGTGTCCGGAGTCGGACGGGCTAAGTTCGAAAAATACGGGGACAGATTTCTCCGGGCTATTGATGATTTTATGGATGCCTATCCGGAAGCGGTTACAAGCATTGCAGATGAACCGGATGTATTTAATAGATCTCAAGGACGTGATGGATATAATGATTCTATTGGGTCTGACGGAGCTAATGAATCTAATGAACCTGACGGATCTGATGCTAAGGAGAAAAAAGCTAAGGATAAGAGATCCAAAGAGAAGAGCGCCAAGGAGAGTCCCCAGCCTAAGCAGAGCAAACTGAAAAGGCCATTCTTCCTTAACCCGGAAGATGCCGAGCAATTTGAATACAAAGACCTGTATCTGATTTCTGAGATCAAGGATCAGCTCAACCGGATCACCACTGCTGAAAACGTTAAGGTGATCTTCGGAACAGACATTTTCCGGCTTTTGACCAAGCTTGGTTACGTGGAAGAACATGAAGTCGATGGTCGCGTGGTCCAGACACAGACAGCCCTTGGCCTCTCCAAAGGAATAACTTCTATAGAAAAAACCAGCAAACAGGGAAATGTCTATACCGTGCTGCAATATCCCCCTGACATTCAGAAAGAAATCGTAGCGCACTATACCCTCGTTGGGGACGGTTCTAAAAGTAGTTAAAATCAGCAAGGAGCTTAAAGCATGCCTCGTTTTGAAGCGTTGAATTCCCGATTTTTCAATCCTTTTACCTGTAAAAACCGGGAATTGTATTTTGAATGTATTCTGCAGCTGATTGAAAAGTCTAAAGAAGTACCGATTCTGTACGAAACGGACGCCAGAAATACACTGATTATCTATCTGCAGAATCAACAACTGGCCATTGAAACCGAAGACATTGGCGAAGAAATCAGCTCCAAAAGAACGCCGCAGGAAAATGCATCCCTTATTCTTCGGTATTTTCGCTCCTGTGGCTGGATCGCCGCTCCGGAAATTGGCCGGACCGGGGACAATATTGCGTCGATTTCTGCATACTGCCGGAAGCTGATCGATGCCATTTCTAAAATTCTGGATCAGAGTGCCAACGGAACCATTACCAATCACATCTTCTCCATGTATGAGACCCTTAAGAACGCTTTTAGCAAGGATAGTGCCAGAGCGATCCGGCCATATCTGAACATTCTGGTTCCTTTGGTTGAAGACGAGAGCGACCTTAAAAACGATCTGCTGATTCTCAAAGACAGCATTCGGGATATCATGCGCATGGTGCTGCAAATGGCTGATGCAAACAGCTTCGGTCAATATCTCATTAAAGATGCCCTGCTGGAGCGTTTTTTCAATGATTATTTCTTCATCAAGCGAAGCGGTCTGATTCCCTCCTACATTGCTGAAATCGAACGCCTCCTCAGACGGCTGAGGCACAGTGAGCTTTACGAGAAAATGATCACTGAGCTGATGAAGGTCGAACAGCTTGACAAAACCGCCGCCGCAGACAAGATTGACCGACAGTTCCAGGAGGTAGAAAACTTCATTGCCATTGAATATGAAGATGAGATGAATGCCATCGATCGGCGGATCAATACCTACTACAATCTGTATTCCACCCGTATGATGCTGGTGTTGGCTGATGGCAAAAACCTGGAGACGGATCTTCACGAGCTGCTCCTCAGCCTGAAGGAGATGTCACCGGATACCAGACAAACAGCCATTGAGGAACTTTCACAGGCCCACCGGCTTCTTAGCTTCGGCTACATAGGACGGAAATCTCTCGAACGGCGCAGGAAGAGCAAGGAAAATGTCCTGAAAAAGGCAATCCGGCAGGATATCCTGCCCAAGGAAAGGCTTTTGGAGCTTACCAAAGCGCTTTTGGAGGAGCAGCCTGACAAATATTCTTTGTCTAATGTCACGGATTATCTTGACGAGCTGATGCGTGGCAGGAATGAGATTTCCGTGGGAGAGTTTCCTGTTCAAACCAGGGAAGAGGCCATCTATCTGGCCGCAGCTGTGATATATACCGGAACCGTAGGCTTTCCATTTAAAGCGATTCTGCCCGTCCCTGGAGCCTTTGAATCTGCCCGGTCTGACGCTGGTCAGTATGATCCCTCCCAGTCTGCACCTGGTCAGTATGATCCTGGCCGGTCTGGCGCTGGTCCGTATGAGCCTTCCCGGCCTGATCTCGGTCAGCCTTCTCCCAGACGGCAAGACATGGTGAAAATACCAAAAATGGTGGAAACTGAGGCTGCCCGCATCAGTCCGATCACGATACAACGAATCAAAAACGCCAAAACCTGAAAAGCGCAAGCATATCCATCAACCGATCATTGACTTCCAGCAAAAGCAGAAAACAAATACCAAGCAGAATGGAATAAAAACATGCCTGATCTTGAATTGATATTAGAGATTAAAGATAATAGTGCGGATCTGTTTAAACGCTGTATCCGCAAGCTGCTTTCATCCACTTTTATTCTCAGAGATAAAGATCCCAAGCTGTACAGTTATCTTGCAAGAGAAAGCAACCGTCAGGATGTAGCCGACTATCTGAAGGTTATTGGCTTCGATCTGTTGTCTGATGAAAAAACCGGCGTGTGCATGCTGATTGCCAGTGAAGAGGATGCGGAAACAGTCGGCCTCAAACAGGCAAATGTGGTTACCTTCACTACGCTGCAGTATCATATGCTGCTGGTTTTATGGAAGGTTTATCTGCAGCAGGTTGGCTACAACGCCGGCAATTTCATCAGCCGCGGCGATTTGCTGGACCAGATAAAGTCCTACGGACTGCAGGTCTCACCGGGTGAGCTTTCTGCTGCTTTCAAGCTTTTTAAAAAATACAGTCTCATCGACTATGCCAACGACGAGATTGGTCAGGAGGATGCCCTTATCGAACTGTACCCTTCCCTCCAGTTTGGCTGGGATCTGCGTCAGTTCAGAACGGTTTCCGCCCAGTATATACGCGAAGAGGCATCGAATCAGAACGACGGGATAGTGTCGAAAAAAGACGGTCCCGGCTTCGAAGTCTTCAATTCCGAACTCTTCAATTCCGAAACCTACAATTCCGAACCCTACAGTTCCGAACCCTACAATTCCGAAGTATTCGATCCAGAAGAATCCGATCCGGAGGAATTTGACCTATGATTATCCTGACGAAAATACGTCTGATTAACTGGTATGCTTTTAGCTATATCACAGCGCCCATCGGTCAGTTTACATTGATTGCCGGAAAAAACGGAAACGGAAAATCGGTTCTTCTGGATGCGATTAAGTATGCTGCCTATGGCGATACGGCCTTCAATAAAGCCTCGGAAGGAAGCGCCGGATCAGGTGCCAGGACTTTATCTTCCTATACCAGAGGCCTTCTCGATGCCACGGCCGGCACCTATATACGTCCTGCTGATCGTTATCCCAATATTATTACCCATATTGCGCTGGAATACTCGGATCCTGTGGAGGGCAAGGTTTTTGTGCTGGGTACTTGTATAGAGACAAATGCCTCCAACAATTACCGGGTCCTGCGTTATGTCGCCGATGGCAGGGTTCTTGATGAGATTGATCACGTCAGGCAGGACAAGGACGGAGGGCTGATCCCTTTGGACAGCCGCGAATTGTCCAGACGATATCACCTGACCATGATGGAGAGATCCCAGGCGCTTCCAAAATTTCTGCAATTGACAGGGCTCAGGTTGGGATTGCCGCAGCTGCCGACCTATTTAAGAAAGCTTCGCGGGATTCTATCCTACAATCCCAGTGTCCGGATCGACCAGTTTATCCGGGAAAGTGTGCTGGAAAAGAAGGATATCGATTTTGGAAAGCTGATTGAAGCCAAAAGCAATATCGAGCAGCTGAACCAGAGCTTCGATCTGATTCAGGCAGAACTAAACGAGCTGGACGGGATTCTGAAAAAATATGACGAGCTGGAGCAAAATGTCATCAATCTGCGTGCGGATGATATCCGGCAAGTCTATAAGACAAGCCGGGATTTGAAAGAGCGAATCGAGCATAACAGGCTGGAACTGGAGGCGGCGACCCGCACTGAAAATACACTGGAAAAGAAGATCGCAGCACTGGAGAAAAACCGGCAGGAAATCAGCAGCCGCCTGATCAAGGCAAGGACCAGTCTGGAAAGCCTGGACAGCGCCCGGCTGATTCTGGCACAGGAAGAAAAACTGGTTTCTTTGCGCAGGGAAGAGGCGGATGTCCGGGGAGACTGCGAAGCACTGGAGCTTTTCCAGAGAAAGGTCAGCGAAATACTGCATCGCATTTTGTCCGGGAAGCGTGAGGTTCCTCAAAAAGAGGTGCTGGCATCTCTTTGCAGCAGCCGTTATACCAGCGAAGAAAAGGAATCTGCAGTGTCCCTCCTGAAGCAGCTGCTGGACGAGATTTACGATGAAGCTGTCAGCCGGATGGCCCTTCTGACGCAGGAGATTGCGCAGATCGAAGTCCGTATGAGCCGGCAGGAGAAGATTATAGAGGATTGCAGACGCCACCGCACCAATTACAGTCAGATTCCTGACTATGTCGGGTTGAAGAATGATATTGACAGGGAGCTTGAGCGCCGCGGACGCACCGAGCGGGCAAGGTTTGCCTGTGAGTATGTGCTTTCCCTGAAAGATGAGGCCTGGCGGGATGCGCTTGAGAGCTTTCTGGGGGCGCGGCGATATACGATTCTGGTTGATCCGCAGGTTTATGATATCGCAGATGAAGTACTGAACCGGTCCGAGCATCGATATGCCCACTTGTTTAATACCCGGCTTCTGATGAAGCGGGAGGTGAAGGTGGAGGAGGATTCGGCCGTTCATCTGCTTGAAATCCGCAGTGAAGTGGCTAAGAAATACTTCGATTATCAGCTCGGCCGTATGCATGCCGTGCCGCTTAGTGAGGTGAAGCGTTTCGAGAATGCCATCTCTAAAGAAGGCCGTGTATCCGTTGCCATGGACAGCTATTTCCTGCGCTTTGATCGCACCACAACCTACTATCTGGGTCAGCGCATCTATGAACTGAACCAAAAGAAGGCAGAGAAAGAGTATTCCCGGCTGACATCAGAACGGGAGGAGATGCTGAAGGAGAAAAAAGCGCTGTCTGAGAATCGTGCCCAGATTAACCTGGACAGACCATTCTTCAAGGATTATCAATTTGACGCGCATGAAAAAGCGCAGACGGTTATGGCTGCCATCTCAGAGACGGAGAAAGAGCTGAAGGCTCTCAAAAAGGCCCAGGCTAAAAACCGTGAATTTCTGGAGCTGTCAGCAGCCGTTGAGAGGCTTGAAGTAGAGCAGCAGGCTGCAGAAGAAGATTTCAGAGACGCTGTTCAGGATCATTTACGCCTGGAAGAAGCAATTCGTCAGTATAATCAATCGATTCAGGATGATGAAGCTGCCCAGAATCAATCAGACGCATCGCTGAATGAGTTCAGGATTTCCGATTTTGACCTGACGAATCGTGTGGTGGAGGCTTATGAAAAATACGTGAAGAGCGGTTCGGTCGGAACGGGCGGCCTGCTGCTTCCTCAGTCCCGTCAGCGGTTGAAAAACCGGATTGACCAGCTGAAGACCGAGCTTACCAGCCTGCAGGCCCAGTATAAGAGCAAGCATCCGGCCAGTGAGTTGCCTGTAGGGGATGAGGGTCGTAACTTTTATGCACAACGACATGATAAAATCTGGATGGACGATCTGGAAGAGATCCGGTCTAAGCTGCGTTCTCAGACCAGACGGTATGAAGAGATTTTCAAGAATGAATTCGTGCTGACTATCCTGAAATCCTGTGAAAAGGCCAGAGAGGACCTTCGGGGAATCAACCGGGAGCTCGCCCGTCTGCAGTTTGCTGCCAGATATCAATTCGATGTGCATTATCTGAAGGATGGATCTGACTATGCCAAGGTCCTGGATTATGCCCGTTATGTGGACGAGCGGGAGCGTCTTGGGGCGATGCATGATGCGGATCAGTCTCAGGTGATGCTGGATGATTATTCCGATTTTTCTTCGGAAGAGGCTGAAAAGATGGAGCGGGAAATCCAGCAGATCTTAAGCAGACTGATCGATAAAGGGTCTGAGGAAGCGATAGCCCGGTTTGCGGATTACCGCAACTATATGAACTATGAAATCCTGATCAGCAATGAGGTCCTGGACCGTGCCAAGCTTTCCCGCCAGACCGGCTACAATTCCGGTGCGGAGGTGCAGATTCCTTATTTGCTCATCCTCACCTCGGCACTTCTGATGATCTATAACCAGCGGTCAAACAGCACCCGTCTGGTATTTATCGATGAACCCTTTGCAAAAATGGACCCCGGCAATGTCCGGCTGATGCTGGACTTCCTGCGCAGCCAGGACCTGCAGGTCATCTTCTGTGCTCCTGACAAAACCGAGTCCATCGGTGAGGCCTGCGATGTGATCCTTCCGGTACTGCGCACCAGCCCTGACCAGATGCTTCTGGGAATCGTGCAGTTCAAATAACCCCTATTTTGGGGACGGTTCTAAAAATAGGTGTTTTTCAAATCAGCTAGAAGATGGGATAACCGATGAAAGACGAAGAAAAGCTGCTTACCTTGCTGGCAGAAAAGTATCGGGCCAGCAAGAAGGATATGGGCACTTCTAAAACGGCGCGGGGGACTTTTGTCAGTCCGAAGGCTATTTATCCGGCTTATGGTAAAAATAGTGCGGATCCGGCCCTCATGGATTCGGTCAATGAAACAATCCGCCATGCTGCCGGAATGGGCTTTGTCACCTTTGATGAAGTTCCGTTTTCGAATGAAATTCGAAGGGTGCGTCTCGTTGATCAGGAGATCGAGCGCGTGGAGGCCTATCTGGCCGGTCACTACGGTTATGAACCGAAAGCATCTAAGCGAAACAGGGCAGAGCAGCTCATTCAGCGTTATGGCCGTTTGCCGGATGCTCCTGCCGCCCGCGCTGAATGCCAACGGCTGCAGCACGAGCTGGATATGGGAAAAATACCGGCAGGGCTTGACGAAGAGGAGGATTTGCTGAAGGCTCTCTGCTTTGTTGAGACCAATGACCGTTTTCTTTTCCTCCGCGAAGCTTCCATGGAAATCTATGGCGATTCCAAATATCTTGAAGAGAAGATGCTCATATCCCTGTGCCGGCATCTGATGAGCATAAACACGGATATTTCTCAGCCGGATCAATTTGACGTTCCCGCATCCATGTTCCAGGATGAAATTCTGGAGAGATACCATATTTTCCGGGAACGTCAAAAGCTTCGTTTGAAAGGCCCGCTAAGCATTTGCATGAGCGGCAAATGGGTGGATCTGGAACCATTTAGTCAGGGTATAGAGTTCTCGTCGGATGACCTTCCTTTTATAGAAGACATGAAGTCCTCTGCAGATTCGGTCATGACCATCGAAAACAAGGTTTCTTTCGAACGGATGCCCTCTGATCCGAACGGGTCTGCATCTTCCAGAATCCTGCTTTATCTGGGCGGTTACTGCACTCGTTATCAGCGTGATTTCATCAGAATGCTGCATGCGTATATGCCGCAGCTGACTTTTGAACATTTCGGCGATATCGATGCCGGCGGTTTATATATTCATGATCATCTGTGCCGAGTTACGGGATTGGATTTTGAGCTGTTTCACATGTCCGTCCGGGATCTGACAAATCCTTCCTACCAGCCGTATCTGAAACCGTTAACCGCTCAGGACCGGATTCGTCTGACTTCTTTAAAAGACCATATCCTGAGCTCGGAGGAGGGTTCACGGCTGCGTCAGTATGTTCCGCTTGTTCAGACCATGCTTGCAGCGGGTGTAAAGCTGGAGCAGGAAATCATCAGCCTTAATTTAGCAAAATCAGACTGATCCGGCGTGATACGGATCAGAGATGACCCGCCAAAGGCATGGGATGGGAAAGGGGATCATTTTATATGGAAAAAAGAAAAGGGACCTGCGCCAAAAAGGCGTAAGTCCCTTTTTTGAATTTGCTTACTGTCTCACAAAGCTTGTATAATCGGCGACATGCTCCATGTCGTCTTCCCAGACCAGCTCGCCATCGCCGTTGATCCAGAAGGATCCGGTACCGCCGGTGTAGACCTCGGTGACGGTTTCGACGCCATCAGCGTCAAAGGCGTGAAGATCGCAGATGCCGTTGTCATAAGTGCAGCGGCTGCCATCACCGGTGGGAGTCAGGAGCATGGACCATGTATAACTCTCAGATGCGCTGTTGGACCACTGAATGAATACAGCATAGCTGTCATCATCCGGGCCGAGGGAAATGGAGATGTAGCCGCGGCCGGCCTGCTTTTCAGCCCACTCGCCGATCAGATCGGTGGAAGGAGCAATCTCGGTATCCTCGGTTGCAAAATGCAGGTCATCATACCATTTGGAAACGATATCGTAAGGGGTATAGGTTCCATCGTTCAGCTCCAGCTTGTACAGGTTTTCGATGCCATGATCGTCCAGCTTGTAAACGTAATTTCCTGAGCCGCTCATGGAGAAGAAATGATACTCGATGCCGGAATCGCTGAAGGCAACGATCAGCTGCTCGCCATCGGGCATTTCGGACAGATCGACTTCCTTCATGCTCTTGATGTCAGCAAGAGAAGAGGCATAGATTGCCGGGTCTACCATAGCGGAATCCAGCTGGCCATAGGCAAGGCCTACCAGGTGGAAGGCGAGGGACTGTCCCTGCGCCAGGCCGCCGAACAGCGGCTGGAATTCAGGATCGTCGATGGAATTGGAAGAGGCAGCATCTGCGGCGCCGGCAGCTTCCTGCTGGGAAGCGGCGTTGGAGGTCTCCTGGGTTTTGGAACCGTCCTGCGTTTTGGCGGTTTCCCCGGTCTTGGAACCTGATGCAGCCTGAGATGCCTGACTCTTTCCGTCTCCGGATGCAGCGCTTCCGCTGTTGCCGGAACATCCGGCCAACGCCATCAACATCAGGGAAGCCATCAGAATAAAAATCATAATTGCTCGTTTTTTCATGTCTTTTTTCCTTTCTGTTATTTCTGGATTGTAATTGTTCCACGCACATCAGGAATTCTGATTTTGCCTGTTTGCGTACAATCATATCTATCATACGCCGCTTGCGGCCTGGAAACAATCGAAAACCTGATTAATTATTTGATCAACTCGACGTGTTCTTTTGTGATTTTTATAGAAGAAGAGGTCGACGCATGGACCAAGAGGCCGATGCATGAACCCGGATCAGCTTTTCTGTAACCGTTCAGCTACGCTGTCATTACAGATTCAGCTCGTTAATAACCTCTTTATTCTCGGTTTTCTCTTCATCTTTGATAATCAGATTGTCATCTTCCTTGAGCAGGTCATTGACCTCTTTCAGGTCTTCATTTTTGACCTCGATGTGCTGTCCGTTGATCTCAACATCAAGCTCAACGCCTTCGAGTTCTTTCTGCGCTTCGATAAAAGCAGCGTAAACGTAGGAACCGCCCCGGGCTGTCAGCTCAGCAAGCGTCTTGATGCCCACATTCTGGACCATCTTCTGGAAGGCCTCCGACTGTTGAAGCTTAGCAACTTCGGCAGAAAATTCAGACTCAGTCAGGTTCAGCTTGTTCTGCTTATTCTTGATCAGCTCGGTGGAAAGCACCATGGAGCTGGCGGCCGTTTGCTTGATAACGTCTTCATCGGCTTTTGTGAGCTCCACCTTTTTGCCGAACTTGTTATTCGCGTCCAGATAATCATCCAGAACCTTATTGATCTCTTTGATTTCAGCTTTCGCATAAACGTTTGATTCGGATCGTTCCACAGGCTGGGTATCAAAGTTAAGGCCTCGTCTGTAACGATTGGGCACATCCGGAATACGGTCGGTCTTATGACGCATCAGGGCTTCGTAATCGGTCTCGACGGTGGACATAATGCTTCTTTCGAAGGTGCCGCCGTGACCTTTCAGGATTTCACGGGGCAGGCGGCCGCTTTTTATGGCGCCGTTCATTACCTCATCGATGTATTTGCTGTTCTTCAGCTCGTTGACAGCCTCCTCATACGAATTTTTCAGAAGAGGCGTCTTCAGATCTTCTTTCGATCTCTGATGGACATCAGCGGACTGGCGGGCGGCAAGAAGCTGAATGTAAAGGTCTTTCTGGCTTTTGATATCCAGGTTTGCAAATTCATGTGATTTGATCTTGTCCTGTAAGGCTTCAATCCGCTGGCCTGCAGTGGGCATATAATGCTGCTTCATCCGGGGAAGGGGCATCTGTTTGGCCAGATAAACATGGAAAAGATCCTCCATGGCACCGCCATGGCCTGCTTTGGAACAAAGATTCTTAACAGCAACGCCGTTCTGGGCGATAAACTTTTTAAAATGCGGATTGTCTGCAAGATCCCTGGTCATGTTTTCGAGGTCTGAAGCATCGGGACGAACATTTAATCCTTTCGGATTGTTTCTCTTGGCCCCTACCGCTTCGCGTGTCGCAAAAATTGCAGCAATCTGATAACGGAATTCATCGGATGAAACATCCGGCACGTCATTGACAATGTCCTTCATGATCGATTCGATCCGTTCTTTGGCTGTGGGCATCACGCGTTCAGGCATTTTGCTGGAAACGACAGGAACGTGGGTGAGAGCTTCACGGACCTTATCTTCAAAGGCGCCGCCGTGACCTTTTACATTAGCCCAGTTCTGGAAGGTCTGACCTTCATGGCTATTGAGTCTGCGCAGAAAATCCTGCAGGTCCTGGTTTTTCATGTACCGGTCATATTGCTTGGTAAAAGCTTCCAGGGAAAGGTGATTCTGCAGATTGCCGGATTTGTTGCCCCGGTCTGCGGAGACAACCTGGCGGGCAGCGAGCAGCGCGGTTGCCAGTTTACGCTGTTTTGCGGAATCCATCTGAAGAAACTCGGGACTTCTCATGGTATCCAGCAGATTCTCCAGGTAGGTTTTGGCAGTCAGATTTTCATCGTAACCTATCGCCCAGACGTCGTTCTCCACCATATCTTCATAGAGTTCCTGCTCGGCATTTTGGTTTTCCTGCTGAGCCGCTTTCTGATTAAATTGAGGAATAGTTCTCTGGACGCCAGCCTGTGTGTTCCTGGCAAGTTGTTCCTGGTTGATTTTTTTGGCATTGTCCAGCACACCGGGCGCGTAGGTAAGGCTGTTCATCTCCAGACCGGCGCCGGCAAGCTGCAAAAGCTCGGAAACGGCGTCCAGCTGATCCGCTTCTTCTTTCATGCCCGCATTATTTTTCTGAGCGGTCAGGGTGTCCTGCAGCCATTTGAAATCTTGTTCGAGGCTTCCGTTTGCCATAGCTTCATGGGCAGCTTGAGCTTCAGCGTTGGAAACGACAAACTCTTTAGCGATTTTAGTAACCGTGGAGAGTGTTTTGTTCAAGCCCGTGATGCGGGTCTTGGTTTCCTGGTCCATGGATGCAAAGGCGCTCTTGGTCATGAAGCTCTTCAGACCATCGTAAAGCTGATAAAGATTTTCGAAAGCATTTCTCTTGTCTTTGTTAACCTTGGAGCCGGTGTGCAGCTGATTCGATGCGGGAATCATGGATAAGAATTCTTGTAAGGTCATTTTTTTATCTCCTGTCTATTGTTTAGTGGCGCGACTGTGCGAATTGGATTGCCACATTGTCATCTTGTAAAGACATCTTATACTGTACATGATTTATGATTATTTATCAAGCGATTTTCGAAGACGGCATAGAATTGGCATAATATTTATGATAGAATACAGGCAATAGTGAAACAAAAATTCATTAGGGAGTGAGTAAAGAAATGCAGACAAAAATGGATCTGATCCGAAAAAGGCACAGCGTCCGCCAATATAAGGATAAAAGCATTCCTGCAAATATCCGGGAGGCGCTTGATGCATATGCGGATCAGCTGAACGCGCAGGGAGGGCTTCATATTCAGCTGTTCTATGACGAGCCGGAATGCTTTTCCACCAGGCTTGCCCATTATGGCCGCTTCGAGAACTGTAAAAACTATATTGTCATGGCCGGAAAAAAGGCTGATCATCTGGACGAGCGCTGTGGTTTTTATGGGGAGCTTTTGGTGCTCAAGGCCCAGGAGCTGGGATTGAACACCTGCTGGGTGGCTCTGACGCATGGAAAGAGCAAGGCCGTTATCGGACCGGAGGAAAAAGAGGTGATCGTCATTGCGCTGGGGTATGGCAAAACCCAGGGAGGCAGCCGTAAAAGTAAAACGGCAGAGAATGTCAGCAACGTGCGTCCGGATGATCCGGATTGGTTCAAAAACGGGATCGAGGCAGCCCTTTTGGCTCCTACCGCAGTAAATCAGCAGAAGTTCCGGTTTGAGCGGGAAGGGGACACGGTCAGGGCAAAGGCCGGCCTCATCGGCACCTGTTTGAAGATCGATCTGGGGATTGTAAAATGTCATTTTGAACTTGGCGCAGGAAAAGAGAACTTTAAGTGGGATTAATAAAGGAGAATAAAAATGGCATAATCCCGATGGCAAGGGATTATGCCATTTTTATGCAGGATGCCTCCGGGCTATTGCGTTTTTCAAAAAACCCTTGTATAGTAGTGTTTAACAAGATTAATCACCCACTTTAGGGACGGTTCTCAAAGTAGACCTACTTTGAGAACCGTCCCCAAAATGGGGATTCCCAAAGTTGGGATCCCGAAGCAGGGGTACTATAGTAAGGAAGGTACGAAAAATGTCCGAAAAAAAACCTCAAAGCCAGTATGATCAGTATGAGTTTAACGAAAACGAGAGCAGCACGGAATGGTCCAACACCAGCAATCTTGATTTCATGAATGCCAAGGAGCCTGAGCCGATCGTGCAGGAACAGGCAAAGATGGTGCTGTTCGGTGTTGCAGGTCTGGAGGAATCGTCCGGGGAGTCGTCTGAGGAAGAGGAGAGCCCGGAAAAGGAAAACCCGGAAGAGGACGCTGCGGAAGCGGGTGCCTCGGAAGCGGGTGCTTCCCAAAAGGCTGCGCCGCAGGAGACTGCTCCGGCCTACGATGACATTGCGCTGGATCTGGACGGCCAGATCGATCAGTACCTGAAGAAAAACCAGATCACCGTGGCCGTAACCCGCGATGGCGAGACCATTACCGACCAGAAAGAGATCCGGGATGCCATCCGTCAGGAAAATTCCAGCATTCAGATCTACACCAAGGACAAAGCTACAGGCGCCATCGTCCGTAACAGGAATGGACGGATCCAGGCAACGCCTGTGGCAGAGCAGGCCAATACGGATGACCTGCCCCTCTACGAGGAACGGATCCCCCAGATAAAACGCAGCCTCGGCTTCGACGACGAGGAGCTCCTTTATGCGGAGGATGAGGATGGAAACCGCATCGAGGGCGCCGAGCAGATTCTGGAGCATTTGCAAAGCGAACAGGGACGTCTATATGTTCATACCACAAGAGACGTGGAAAATCCCTTTGTTTTTGATCATACGGACGAGACCTACTATGTTTCCAAGTGGCCTGTTCCCCAGAATCAGCAGAATCTGCTGGACAAGGATGCCTTCAACAAGTTTGTAAATCCCGCATTCTCAGAAGAGTATCTGCTGAAATGGAAAGCGGAGGATATCGACTTTGCCGTTGACGAGAACGGAAAGCGCTATGAAGGATCCGACGAAGTGGCGGCTGCCCTTTACGGAGTCGATAAAAAGCTGCAGCTGTATCTGAAGGGCAAGGATGTTCCCCTGCCGGTGATCAAGCAAAGAAATCGTTTCTATGGGCCGGACAGCGAGATGCTCGAAATCGCCCAGGATGAGGACCAGTTCTTTGAGACGATCACCACCGACCTGACGGAAGAATTCTTCTCCATTAACTGGCAGATTGACAAGGAGTCCGGGACCCAGGAGCTGGCCGGGGAAAAACTGCAGGGTGCCGCATTTCCCAGGCTGGAATTTGCCCTGGACGAGGAGGGCCATCTGTACCGGGATCTGAAAACGATCAAAGAGCAGGCGAGGATCCCCGGCAAGCGTCTTTTCATATTTGACGATACCAAAGAACCTCCTTATGCGGTAGAGAATAAAAACGGTGATCTTTACAAATCCAACGACCGGATCAGCAGCCGCTGCATCCTTCCTGACACCCAGTCCTTTGATCCTAAGAAATCCCTCAAGGTAGATGACATTATCAAAATCGCAGATGCCAGAGAGAATAATCTGCTGAAGGAAAAATGGGATGATACCGGCAAGTTCCTCAAATTCTACAAAGACAATATCGAGCATATCCAACAGGTTAAATCCAAAAACAGGCCGGTTAAACCGAACCCTCCCAAAAAGCCCGGACTTGGTTTCTTTGGCGGATTGTGGCTGGGTATTACGAAGGTTGTTACCCTTGGCTTCGGCGACACCGCGCGGCATAAAAACCTTCCCGCCAAACGCAAGGAATATGAGAAGGAAATGAAGTCCTACGAGAACAGGCTGGAAAAATATAAAAAAGAAGCCGATGAATATGACGATATTCAGAAAAACGGCGATCAGAAGCTGAAGACCTATGAGGAAGGCCTCAAAAAAACCAATCAAAAGCTGAAGGTGCTCAGAGAGCAAAAATCGCAAGCTGAAAAAAACTATACAGCTCAGCTTAGCGCAAATTCCTCGATGCATGTAAAACAATATCGGGATCACCTGGAAGTGAAAATGGAGGGTGTTTCAGACCTCCTCCGGAAAGGAAAGATCACAGAAGATAATCTTTTCGCCCATACCTGGCTGAAAAGAGCGGAATGCGATCAGCAGCCCTGCTCCAGCATGACCGCCAGAAGAGCGCTCTGCGCCTATATAGCAGCAGACGCGCTGGAGGATGAAATCCTGTCACGACGGGTACACTCCATCGAAACGAGCGGATCCGTGATCGAGCGGCGGCTGGCTCCTCTTAATAATGGAAAAGCAGTGGAAGATCTCATGAAAAATCCGGAACTGAAAAAGATTCTCGATGATCTGGGAGATCAGCCCATGGAGCCGGATGATATCAAGTACAAGCTGATCGATCGGATCGCCGAGAAAGAAAAGGAAGAGCATCGGGCCATTCCTTATCTGAACAAAATGAAGGCTGAGCTGAACAATACCTTTGGAAAGCATCAGCTGGACGAGCAAATGCTGGAAGAGGTTCTTCGTTACAAACGCTTTGATGTGTCTATTGATATACAGAATAAAAATGCCAGAGCCGTTTCTCAGGAACAGGAAGAAGAACGTTATAAAGTCGCTGTCAAGAATACCAAGGAAAACCTGCGCTACAAAGTCAGCGATGAGAATAAGGACGAATACCGGGAAGCCTTTAACGCAATCAAGGCCGAAAAAGGCAAGAATGCCAAAATGACCCTCGACGATCTCTCCAAAGCTCTGGACAACAAAAAAGCCGAGCTGGAGCAGCAGAAAGCCGGACCGGGTCTGAAAAAGTAACTGAACACAGGGGACGGTTCTGTGTGTTCAGTCAAAAAGCAAGATGAACACACAGAACCGTCCCCTGTGTTCTTATAGGAGAATACAATATGCCGGAGCAACTTTATAGAGAAAGCCTGAAGGAAAAGCTGCTTGATCTGGCCGGTGAACTGAAGACCGGACGCGGCTCCTTTTCTGTCGGTTCCGGAAGGTACAGAAGTCTCGATAATGCGATATCGAGTGTCGTAAAGCTGCTTGATCAGCACGAGCATGAAGAGGTGCTGAGTCAGGAGGACCGGGTAAAGCTGGAAACAGAGATCCAGAAAATGAAAAAGGCAGCATTAAATTACCGTAATTACAAGCTGTCTCAGGTAGCTCTTTCCGACCGGGGCGTTGCCACGGCATCTGTGGAGCAGCGGATTCGTGTGGACCGTATCCGGTATCAGGCAGCGGATGATATCCTGAAGATTGATACGAAAATCCCGAAAAATCCGGGAGAAGAACAGGGCATTGTTCCGCCGGACCAGCTGGAGCCCGGCGACAGGCCGCAGACAGACTGGCGTCTGAAATGGAAGCAGAACACCCGGTACCTGGCAAAGAAGCAGCTTAAGGCTTTTGAACATAAGCTGGCTGCCTTTAATGCCGGAAAGGATCCGGAACAGCTCAAACCCGACCAGGAGGATTTTGATCTGCTGATGGATATGGTAGGTAAACAGATTCTCGCCTACAAGAACGACGCCCATCTGTGCAAAAAATATCCCAAAATGCGTCTGGATATGGAAAGAGCCATCAGAACCTCTGAGAAACTGAAAAACCTCACGGAGGACGAGTTCGCCACCTATATTTTCAATTGGCTAAGTAACTCTACTAAAAAAGCGGTAGCAGCTGCAAAACGCGCAAAGAACCGAAAGGGACTTCCCTTCACCGAAGCAGATGAGGAAAAGGCTGTAAAAGATCACGAGGAGATTATTCAGGAGAAAATTGCCAATTTCGGGACACAGGAAAAGCTCGAAACCGCCGGTGATGTGCTGACACAGATGGCCCGTTTTGCCGATCTGAAGATGCAGATGATCTCTGACAAGCAGTACGTCCAGCTGATGCATACCAATAAGCTGGGACATACCTTCGATGTCGTCGATTATGAGAGGCTTATCAAAACCAGCAAGACTAAAGAGGAAAAGAAGTTCTACAGAATTCTTCGTGATATCCGTGAACTGGAAGATGCGGGAATCAAGCATATCAAGCCGGCTTACGCCATCGAAAAAGCTGTGTACAAAAAGATTACCGAAACGGATCATCGAACCTTTAAACGGGATTTCTTTAACTTTACCAGCACCCGAGTAGGGGCGAAGGCTACTACGGTGAAACATACCATGAAGAATTTGCCCAGTATCGAGGGAAACACCAGCGCCATGGCTATTGATCAGAACAACAAGTTCCGGGTGGGTAAAATCGGACTGCAGCTCCACAGCAAACACAAAAGCGTGCAGGTTTCCGGCGGCGTGGCCTTCGGACAGGCGAGAGTCAGCACCACCATCGGAACATGTCTTAGCAAACCCGGTGCGCAGCTTAGCCTGCTTGCGGATGCAACCGCCGTCAGGGCCAGGATTAAAACCAAGGCCAGCATGTTTAAAGGTGATGTCAAGGCATCCCTTGGCGCAGGCGTGAACGTAGGATATGCTTCAGCGCTGTTTTCCGGAGGTATCGGAAATATTACGGTCAAAGATGCAGAAGGAAATGAAAAGACTGCCTTTGGCGTATCCGGTAAAGTTGGTGCGGTAGCGGCTATTGCAAAAGGCGATGTCGGCTGTACGTTCAACTTTTTTGGATTTAAGATCAGCGCCTCGCTGACAGGCTACGGTGGTGCGATCGGTACCGAATATGGAGGAGAGCTGACCACCGGGGGCGCAAGTCTGACCCTAGGCGGCGCCCTCGGTATTGGTGCCAC
>JAGBND010000021.1 GCA_017634575.1 Bacillota bacterium | reverse complement strand
TTCCCTTTGCCGGATGGCTGCTGCCAGTGCAGTACAGTTCAGTCATTACCGAACATATGGCGGTAAGGCAAAAATGCGGTCTTTTCGATGTCTCCCATATGGGCGAGCTTCTTTTGAAAGGACCAAAGGCCAAGGACAATCTGAACCATCTGCTTACCAACGACTACACCGAGATGCAGATTGGACAGGCCAGATACAGCCCCATGTGCAACGAAGAGGGCGGCTGCGTAGACGATCTGATCGTCTACAAGAAGGCGGAGGATGACTACTTTATTGTGGTGAACGCTGCCAACAAGGACAAGGACTATGCCTGGATGAAGGAACACCTTCTGGACGGCGCCGAGCTGACAGACGCATCCGATGACTATGCCCAGCTGGCGCTTCAGGGCCCGGAAGCCGAAAAGATTCTTGCGCAGCTGGTGGAGCCCGAAGATATTCCCGAGGGATATTACACCGCTTTGTTCGATCGCAGCATACAGGGCATGCCCTGCATTATCTCCAGAACGGGTTATACCGGTGAAGATGGCTTCGAGATTTATCTGAAACCTGAGGATGCGCCCAGGCTTTGGAAGCTCCTGCTTGAAACCGGAAAGCCTTATGGCCTGGTTCCCTGCGGACTTGGCGCAAGAGACACCCTTCGTCTGGAAGCTGCCATGCCGCTTTACGGCCATGAAATGGATGATGTGATCTCTCCCAGGGAAGCCGGTCTTGGCATTTTCGTCAAAATGAAAAAGGAAGCCGACTTCATTGGAAAGGCTGCGCTGAAGGCAAAGGGAAAACCGGCGATTAAGCGTGTTGGCCTGAAGGTTACCGGCCGCGGTATCTTAAGAGAGCATCAGGACATTTATCTGAACGGCGAGGTAATCGGCCACACCACATCGGGCACTTTCTGTCCTTATCTGAATCAGCCTGTCGCCATGGCCTTGATTCCCAAAGAATACAGCGAAATCGGCACAGCCATGGAGGTCGATGTGCGCGGGCGCAGGGTGCCGGTGGAAGTCATTGCTTTGCCCTTCTATAAAAGAGCATGATTGCTGTCATCCATTAAGCAGGTTTTTCTTTCCGTGAAAACAAATCCAAATCAAAAAGAACCTTAAGGAGGTATCAAAATGAATATTCCTGATAGCTTAAAGTACACCAAATCCCATGAGTGGGTCCGTGAAGAAGATGGTTTCTGCTACATCGGCTTAACCGATTTTGCCCAGAGCGAGCTTTCGGATCTGGTATTTGTCAATCTTCCCGAAGTCGGCGACGAGGTGGAAGCAGGCGAGACTTTCGCGGATGTGGAATCCGTAAAAGCTGCATCCGATGTATATTCTCCGGTGACCGGCACAGTGGCCGAGATTAACGAAGAGCTGCTGGATGCCCCGGAGAAAATCAACGAGGATCCTTATGGCGCATGGCTGATCAAGGTTGAGAACTGCTCTGACACCGTGGAGCTTCTGGACTGCAGAGCCTACGAGAAACTGCTTGAAGAAGAGGAATAAGCTCCTTAGCAGGATGAAAAACCTGCCAATGTTTTGAAGGGAGACGACATTATGGGAACTTTTGTACCCGGCACTTTAAAAGAGCAGGAAGCGCTTTTGAAGGCTGCCGGTTATACCGACTTCGATGACCTTTTCAGCGTGATCCCCGAATCGGTCTATTTGAAAACGTATCTGCCCCTGGAAGAGGGAAAATCCGAAATGGAAGCCTCTTCCATGATGGAAGAACTGGCGGAAGAGAATAAACGCTACCGCGCCATCTTCCGCGGCGCGGGCGCCTATGACCACTATATTCCGGCCATCGTAAAACGCGTGGTCAGCAAAGAAACCTTTCTGACAGCCTATACGCCCTATCAGGCTGAAATCTCACAGGGCGTCTTGCAGTCCATCTTTGAATATCAAAGCATGATCTGCGCGCTGACCGGCATGGATGTTTCCAATGCTTCTGTCTATGACGGAGCCACTGCCACTGCGGAAGCTGCCGAGCTTTGCGTGGAGCGCAAGAAAACCACCGTGCTGATTTCCGCCACGGTTTCTCCGGAAGTCATCAAAGTGGTGAAGACCTATGCCTTCGGAAGGGACACCCGTCTGGAGGTGATTCCCGAAAAGGACGGCGTGACCGATCTGGAAGCGCTGAAAGCCATGGTCGGCGATGAAACCGCCTGCGTGATTATGCAGCAGCCGAACTTCTATGGCCTTTTGGAGGATGCGGATCAGATTGGTGAGATCGCTCACTCCGTCAAAGCCAAATTTGTCATGAACTGCAATCCCATTTCTCTGGGTCTTTTGAAGACCCCGGCGGAATATGGCGCCGATCTGGCCGTGGGAGAAGGGCAGAGCCTTGGCATGCCGCTGAGCTTCGGCGGGCCCTACCTGGGATTCATGGCCTCTACCCAGGCCCTGATGAGAAAGCTTCCCGGCCGCATTGTGGGACAGACCGAAGACGATAAGGGCAATAC
>JAGBND010000020.1 GCA_017634575.1 Bacillota bacterium | reverse complement strand
GGGGTCGGAGGCAATTGTCTCATTTTCCTTGGAAAATGAGACAATCGCCTCCGACCTCTTTGTCTCATTGGACGATCAGTTCTTCGCGATTCTGTTCTACGTTCTCGTTCTGGATGTTGATCTCGTTCTTTTTGGGCGCATCCACACCGTACTTGGTAAAGATGTTTTTCATCTCCTGTTCTTCGTCGGCCTTCTGCTCGCCTATGACCTCGTCGTTCCTGTTCTTCAGGTCCATCTGCACCTGCTGCACGTCGTTATAAATGCCTTTGAAGATCTCCGGTCCCTTTCCGTTCTTATATTCTTCCATCATCTGGTCCTTTGTCTTCACGAGGTCCCGTGCATAGTGATAGTTCACTTTGGCAGAGAAGGCGCGTCGATCAAAGCTGTCCTTGGCAACGACGGCCTTGTAGCCCTTGGAAGGATCCTTCGGATCCTTGAGCTTTTTGTAGGCCGGTGTGGAACAGATCGCGACACATTTCTTGATGAACCCGGGCGCCGTGTTCTCACCAAAATATTGATCACTGTTCGGATCAAGATAATCACCCGTTGATTTCTTGATATCAGAAACATCCAGCGTTTCGCGCACGCCTTCGATTGTGTCATCGATCATGTTCTCCGGCAGAGGCACGATGTCTACCTTATCGTTCCATACCGGCAGCTTATCCACGTCGACCACATCGTTCGCCATGAACAGATCCTTATTGATCTCCTGCAACTTCTTCGTCTTCTGGTAACGCTTTTCGTTGTCCCTCATCCGGTTCGCGGCCTTCTGCTCGATGGCATGGCGCACGCCATAGTCTTCGATCCGCACTTGGCTCTGGCGGTTATAGAAGCGGGATCTGACCTCATTGGCCCGGTCGAACTCTGCCTGCACTTTGGCCCTGCCGAGATCCGAAACACCGCTCAGGATGGACAGGGTATCCATCACCTGATCGACCATCCTGGCTTCCTTGGAACCGACCTTGCGATCGCTCTTGCGGCCCTTGTAGAATCTGGACGCCGCGTTGCAGACGCGGTTCAGTCCAGCTGCCAGCTCGTCCGCGCTCTTGCCTTCCTGATAGCCTTCCACCACTTCCTTCAGGGTACGGTGGAAATCCTTCCAGGCCTGCGGATCGTTACCCGCCGGTTTATCCAGAACGACCTTGTACATGGTCTCCAGACCGGCATAGGCCTCCTTGAGCTTGTTCATATCGTTGGTACGGAAAGGCTGGGATACAAGAAGCGCTGCTTCGCCGTATTTCTCGGCTACCATCAGATCCTTCAGCCTCTTCGGCTGTTTTTCAATGAGATACTTGTAGACCGGATCCTTCATCATCAGCTCGGCCTCTTTTCTGGCCCGCTTGCGGGAGAAGACCGGAACCGGCTGCTCCATCTTGTGCTGATAGGCCACCAGCGCTTTTGCATAATACTCCCGCTCCCGGCCGTCGAAGAATTCCTTGCCGTGGAACTCGAGGTATTTCTCCCAGTTCTTATCAGAATACCGGGCCGCTCTGGCGTGATACTTGACGCCTCTCCAGCTCTTGTCAAAGTCTTTGTAGAAATCCTTCTCCCCCGGATTCGCCTTCTTGAAGGTCTCAAAGGCAGCATCGAACTCGCCGGCCTTCTTCTGGACCTCGTCCATCTTGTCCAGCTGATCCTGTAGCTCCAGTTTGGCAGCTGCCTCGCAGCTCTTGTCAAGCGCATCGGCCTTTTGGATCAGATTCTCCAGACCTTCCATCCCGGGATTGGCGGTCTTCTTCTCGTTCAGGAGCGTGATGAACGCCTTCAGATGCGCCTTCGGCTTTTCGTTGTCCTCGTACGCATCGATCAGGCCCAGACCCAGCGCGCCGGCCGGCATATTGGAGAAGTTATTCAGCTCCTCGGTCAGGCCTGTCTTCATAGTACGATCAATATAGTTCAAGGCTTCCTTCATGACATTCGGGGTAAGCTTCTTGAAGTCATCCGCTTCGTGGGATGCGATGGCGTCAGGCAGGTCGGTCAGCATCTCGATCCCTTCCGTGGTCTCGAAGAACGCATTCAGGCCGGAGAGCGCTTCCGCCGCCGCCATGAACTGTCTTTCCATACGGGCACTGTTGATCATATTCGGATTGGAAAGGAGCATGGTCATATGATCATACAGCTCTTTCGCCTTCTTCGCGTTAGCTGGCTGGTTTTTCTCTTCGTAGTAGGTATTCAGCGCATGGAAGGCATTATACAGATTCAGGATATTCTGCCGTCCTACCCTCTCGTCTACCGGCTGATTCACTCCGGGAAGCCTCAGACGGCCTTCGCCGATCCATTCGCCCCAGTGACGCTTCAGCTCCGCCGTCGTGAATTTGATATCGCGGCGCCGGATAGGTCTGGTGTTTGCAGGCATCGGGTTCTGCTCACGGTATTCGTTCACTGCGGCCTGCACCTTCTCCAGATTGGCGGCCTTGCGGATCAGCGATTCGGTCGCCTTGACGAACTTCTTATATTCGGAACGGCCGCGTTCCGAAGGCGTTGCCGTACGCTGCAGCTCGTGGAAGAGTTTAACGGTCGCGATAATATATTCATCCTGATCGAAGGAGTCGATGTTCTTTTCCTGGCCTTCCATGGCGAGCATCTTTTCAGCCAACAGCTGATGAGAGCGCTGGGCAAGCTGCCGGTAATCCACCGTGTTGCTGTGGCGCATGGTATAGGCGATCTCCGCCGGGGTGCTGGTATAGTACCACGACTGACCGAAGGTATCCGCCATATCTATATTTGCAAACCCGTCGTCGGACCTGGTCAGATACTGCAGATAGAGTCCTTCTTTTTTCTCTGCGTAGTGCTGGGGAATCTCCCGCTCTTCCAGCGGGCCCTGATAGTAATCCTTGAGATGGCGCAACTCCCAGACGCGGTGCTCAAAAGAGTTCGCGTTCGCCGGACGCTGCGGATCGGATTCGAAGTACTGCTTCTGGACAGGCTGGGGCTGGTTCTCCTGCCCGCCATTCTGGCCCTGGCCTTCATTTTGCGGCGCGTCCTGCTGATTCTGGTTCCCGTCCTGACCTGCCGGCTGCGGCTGAGGATTCGCCTGACGATTCCGCTCCTCTTCCTGACGCTTTCTCTCGTCCTCTTTCAGCTTTTCCTGCTCCGCCAGAGATTTTCCGGCGCGGATCTGCTTAAAATCGAAGGTGACGCCCAGTGCCTCACCGATCGTTGTCAAATAGCCTTCGACGATCTTTCTGGCTTCCGCTTTGCTGCACTCCTCACTTTCCTTGGTGCTCTGCACCATCATGTCGTAGATGGTTTGCCCGCCATCCTTCAGTACCAGAAGTTCCTGCAGCGCAGCGAACTTCTCGGCTCCTTGATCAAGCCGCTCGCTGGAAGGCGCATCTTCACCGTCGCCTGGTTCTTTAAAGGTAGATCTCAGCAGGTCCTCGAGCTCCTCCAGCTGCTCTTTTCTTGCCTGATACCAGGTTTTCTCCTTCATTTCATTGACCAGGTCCGCCAGATCTCTTACAGCGGAGTTATACTGCTGTATCTTGCCACTATTGTTAGCATTGACAATAAAACTCCAAAATTTTTCCTTGGTAAGGGCTCCATTTTTAGGCATGATCTTCCTCCTTAATTAATGATGTTTATGATCGATATATGTTTCTTGTGATTCGTTATCGATTACCGTATTTCTCCTTTTTTATACTTAAACCGCGGCGATTTCGTAGTTAATGCAATATCATAGTGACGGCAGATTTCTTACAAAACGGATCTTTTGACGGGACCCGCGTTTTCTGCCTCATTGATGTTTTTATCAACGATCTTCTGGTCGGCCGGGATAACATCCGGCTCGTTTCGCTGATTTTCCTGCAGGGCACTGTTCGCTTTGTCGACCACAGTGCTCTCCTTATATTCGTTCTGATTCACCTTTAAGCCGATTTCACCTGAGGGCACGTCCATCAGTCCATCTTTTTCAATAATCAGATCAGCCATCTTTTCCAGATGCTTTTCGGCGTTTTTGTTCGTTCCAAGCTGCTCGGCCAGCTGAGGATGGGGGCTGTACATTTCCTTGATCAGAGCCTCAATGGCACCTCGCTGCTCCAGATTCACCTGATCCTTACTAAATCCATCCAGCATCTCCTGATACGCCGCTCCCTTTCCGGCGGGCTTCAGCTGCTTCACCTGCATGATGATGGTCTGTTCCGCCAGATTGGCCTTCAGGATATCCCTCAGATATCCCTTGCGGGTCTCAGGATCCAGCTCGCGTCCCTCGGCGCCGGCCTGATAGAGGGCCTTCTTTGCTTCGAACCGTTTTGAATCCAGCTCATCCAGAGCCACCATACCCTTTACACAGGCAATGTCCGCTTCGCTCAAACCGGCTTCGAAAGCCATCTTCTTCAGATCGGGATCCCTCTCCAAAAGGTCCGCCGCGCGTCCGGCTAATCGGAAATAGTTAAAGGAGCAGTCTCTGAACGAAGAGATCTGAGCGCTAACCCTGTTAGCAGAGCGCTTCACGCCAAAGGCGATTAGTTTTGCCAGATCCTGTTTGGATGCCGGATCCTTCGGATCGTATTTTTTCAGCATCGCATAAACTTCGCGTTTGGCCGGGGCAACGGTCTTGGGGATCGCGCGTCCATTGTTCTGCCGGGGATTATGAAGCAGATAATCGGTAGTTGTGTTGGTATCGGCATGATAAGCAACGACGCTGTTTTTTTCTTCCTCGCTGAGGCCGAACAGCTCCTGCATTTTCTCGCCATATTCGACCTGATACGTTGATATTAAAGGACTCTCTTTCTGAAACTTCGGTTGGCAGCTGGCCAGCATGGAAAGCGCCGCAAAATCTTCATCGGATATGCCCTCGCCGCCGATCCGGATCTGCTCGACGTCATCAAAAGTCTCCAGCGCATCGAATTCTTGCTGCGAATAAAGTCCGGTCTTTCCCTCTGCCTTCAGCAGCGTTTGTTTCAGTCTTGGCTTTGGCCCGTAAAGACTCATGCCATTGTCCATTCCCGTGACCTTTTCGCCGTTTGTTTTCACATCATCCAACGCACGTTGGTTCTTTTTCTTGAGGGCAATGATCTTTCCGTCGGCCCTGGCCTTGTCAGCCTCTGCCTGCAGATCGTTCTGCATTCTGGACACGGCCATTTCCGACAGGCGATGCGGGTTTGTCTGCCTGTCCTTGATCCAATTCTCGTAGTTGTTGATTTTTTCCTGATAGCTCTTGACCACGCGCCTCCAGAGCCTGTTCCAGAAATTGGGTTTCGGTGGCTGCGGCGCATGGGGCAAATCTTGTGGTTTGATCGGGCGGCTGTACTTGATCTCTGCGCCGGACATATTTTTCATGAGCGGCAGGATCTGGACCGGATCTGCATCTCCGGCCGGATAGGCAAATACATTGCCAAGCCGGGCCTGTTCCCAGAAGGCGCGGCTGCCCAGTTCCAGTCCGGCATCCTCAAGGCTCATGGGAACATCGCGGCCTTTTTCGTTTTTCTTCATAATGAAGATTCGATCGTTCCCCTGTGCGTCTTTCGGGACTTTTCCATCCTCCGTCGGGATGATGCCAAGCCTTTCCTCCATGCGAAAACCGCGGTTCAGCAGCATCACATCCTGGTCGCTCATCTTACGCGCATCCGGGAGCTTTTTCCAATCGCTGACACGCGGCTGAATTTCATATGTATATAAATCTGATCTGTAAGGCATGAAAGCCTCCTTTTTTAGATTGCGTTTGTGTATTTCAGTTTGGTCGTTTGCTACGATTCTAATATACTCACAGTTTTGCTAAAACGCAATCTTTTTCAGGCAAGTGGCATAAAAACAGCATAATGGGCGGCAGGGAGAGACGGCCGGGAGATGCTACAATTTTTCTGTGGTAGAACGAACAGGATTATAGTATAATCAAAAAAACCGCACTTTATAGCTGGTTTTTGAAACCGATCGGCCGCTGCCAGGGATTGTCTTTAACCTGGCCGGTCGGCAATAAGAAAACAGAGAGAGGATGAACGCATGAACGAGTCATATTTTGACGGGGGGCTTTTGCAGTTAATCGGATATCGGTTTCTTGGTTTTCTGGTCTCTGTTCTGACGCTGGGAATCTGCCTGCCCTGGGCTTATACCATGGTATACCGTTGGGAAGCGAAGCATACGGTTATCGGAAGACAGCGTCTGGTGTTCGACGGAACAGCGGCAGGTCTGTTTGGACAGTGGATCAAGTGGCTGCTGCTGACCATTATCACCATTGGCATTTATGGCTTTTGGGTAGGAATCAAACTGAAAAAATGGCGCATTGCTCATACCCATGTGGAACCGGGCCCCTACAGCTACGACAAAGAGGGGTTGGAATCTTGGTTTGACGGCGGACTTTTCCAGCTGCTTGGCTATCATATTCTGGGCGCTCTGGTAACCGCCATTACGCTCGGCATTTGCCTGCCCTGGGCCTATACGATGGTTTATAACTGGGAAATCAAGCATACGGTAATCAACGGACACCGTCTGGTCTTTGACGGCTCGGCGGTTGGTCTGTTCGGGCAATGGATCAAATGGCTTTTGCTGACGATTATTACCCTTGGAATATATGGTTTCTGGGTAGGTATTAAACTTAAGAAATGGAAAGTTTCCCATACCCATATGATTTATGGATAAATGTACAAAGCGCTGCCGATCGTATCGAATGATAAGCCATGAAAGGACGCGCCCGATATGGATCGGATGAATAAAGGACACTTCACTGCATCCTGCAGAAAGGAACAGGACATAGATAGGAGATTGTTATGAAAGAAACATTAGCCGCTATTAAAGACCGTTTTTCCACCAGAGGCTACACAGATGAAAAATTAACACAGGAAGAGCTGGATACGATTCTGACTGCCGGCCTTCAGGCGCCTACCGCTGCCAACCGTCAGGAGATCCACTTTACGGTAATTGAAAAAGGAAATCCGATCTTGGACGAGCTGCAGACAGAGCTGCTCAAAGGACGTCCGAACGCGGGTAAGTCTTTTTACTATGGCGCGCCCGTCCTGATGATCCTGAGCGGCCCGGAAAGCTTTCGCTGGAGTGCCTGCGACGCGGGAATCGCGGTTCAGAATATGGCCCTTGCCGCCGAATCGCTGGGGCTGGGATCGCTGATCATCGGCTGCATCTACGATGCAATGACCGGAGAAAAGAAAGCATATTTCAACGAAAAGCTTCAAATTCCGGTAGGCAACGTCTACCAGGTGGCTTTTGCCGTCGGGCACAAGGATTTTGCCAAGGAACCGCATACCTACAGCATGGAAAAAAACGTCACGAAATTATAAGCAGAAGTTCGAGAGATCGATCTTGAATAAACAGAGGGATAAACCGAATTTGTCAGATGCGCAAATTTGGTTTATCGGAACAAAATGAGACAATTGCCTCCGACCCCTTTGTCTCATTTTGGCTCATACGAGGGGAGGCTGCAGCAGGATGGCATACAGCGAGCTGATCAAGAGCTTTGGCCGCATTCGCGATTATATGCGGGAGTTCTATGTCTATGGTTTTAAAAGCCGAGACGAATACACGAAGAAAAGCGCTCGCTCCTACGATGATGAACGCAGGCGCCTGCAGAGCTGGCTGGGGGACTATATGCAGTTCAAGCAGACACCTGAAGGCAAAAACGTCTTTCTTTCGATAGACAGCCGCCTCTCGCATCATAATCCGCTGTACGCCGCCTGGAAAACAAAAAGCTTTACGGACGGGGACATTACCCTTCATTTTATTCTGTTTGACATACTGTATGCGCCGGAAATTATATTGACGCTGAACGAGATCATGGATTCGCTGGATCGGTATCTGACATCTTTCCGGGAGCCCAGAATGTTCGATTCGTCTACCGTCAGAAAAAAACTGGGCGAATATGCGGCCGAGGGGATTGTCGTTGCTGAAAAGCATGGAAAAACCATGTATTACAGACGCGCCGACACGGTAGCGTTCACCAATGCAAACGCGCTGGATTTCTTTTCTGAGGCCTTCCCCTGCGGGGTGGTTGGCTCTTATCTTCTGGATAAGCTGGACGCTCATGACGAACACTTCGCATTTAAGCATCATTATATTACAGGCGCTATGGACAGCGAGATCGTCTGCCTGCTGTTTGAGGCCATATCCGGAAAAAGAAGCATCACGATGGAAACGATAAACCGGCATAAGGACAAAATCTCCGAAAAGCACGTCATACCCCTCCGGATTATGATCAGCGCCGGGAGCGGCAGGCAGTATCTGATGGCCTATGCACCGCGCTTTGACCGGATTATCTCCTTCCGGACTGACAATATCGTATCGGTTAAGCTGAATGAAGTGTCAGAGCGTTTTGATGAGCTCCGTGAAAATCTTGACGGAATGCTTCCTTATATGTGGGGCGTCAGCACGACAAGCACCTCCGGCGAGCTGATCGAGCATGTGGAATTTACAATCCAATATGCCGATGACGAAACGTATATCCATCAGCGGCTTGAACGGGAAAAACGATGCGGAACCGTCGAAAAGATCGATGCTCATACCAGCCGGTTCACAGCCGATGTGTATGATGCAAGCGAACTGGTTCCCTGGATCAGAACCTTTATCTGCAGGATCACTGAATATCACTTTTCCAATAAAATGCTTGAAAATCAATTCAGGGAAGACCTTGAGGAAATGTATCGTCTCTACGGTATTGACGGGGGTGACAGCGAATGATTTTCAGTGAACTGTACAGCGCTTATTACAATACGGTAGCCAGTGTCCTGAAAACAGCCGTAAGGCGGCCGCTGAAAAAGAATGAGCTCAGGGAAGTGATCGAGCAGCATGCCTTTGGAGAAAGTGTTTTAAATATAGAGCCTGCGCTTAGCGAAGAAAGGTGGCAGCTGATCCGTTCGGATGGTTCGACGCCGCTTAAGCATCCGCCGTCGATGCCGATGACAACTTTGGAAAAGCGATGGCTGAAGGCGATTTTTGCTGATCCCCGGATCCGGCTGTTTACGGATGAAACAGATTTGCTCCCCGATGTGGAACCGCTGTTTAAAGCGTCTGATTATTCCGTGTTTGACAAATATCTGGACGGAGATCCATACGAGGATGAAGCTTATATAAAGACTTTCCGACGGATACTGGATGCCATAGAAAAGCGCTATCCGCTCAGCATAGATGCCACGAACCGCAGAGGAAACATCGTCCATATGGTTATGATGCCGGAATATCTGGAATATTCTGAAAAGGACGACAAGTTCCGGCTGATCGGCTCCGGCTGGCGGCACAAAAGAACCCTGAATCTTGCCCGGATTGCGCACTGCCAGCCCTATACAAAACCCTTTGAAGCCAATCCGGGTAAAGCCATTCAGCCCAGAATGTGCAAGGTCGAATTTGAGCTGATCGACCGGCGGAAAGCGCTGGAAAGAGTTCTGCTGCACTTTGCGCATTTTGAGAAGCAGGCAGAAAAAATCGACGCGGATCGTTATCGGGTGACTGTATCCTATGACAAAGATGACGAAACGGAAATGGTAATCCGCATTCTGTCATTCGGCCCGATGATCAAAGTGACATCGCCGCAGGAATTTGCAGCACAGATCAAAGAAAGACTGTTAAGCCAAAAAAGTTGCGGACATTGAGGTGTTCGCAACTTTTTTTCCGTGATGATGCCCCCATGAAGCAGTATAATAAGAGCGTAAACAGGAAAGAGAGCATTCGCCAAATCACAGATCCACTCCGATCTGCTAAGCGGATGACACTTATTCCTGATTATATGAAAGACGCATACAGCAAATTTTCCGGATCTGTTAAATCCGGGCAGCTCTTTGGAGACTCGCCCTTTGTGAAGCCGAAAGGCTGCGTCTTGTTATTAAAAAGGCCCTAACAGCAATCACGGATGGCTAAGTGGTTAAAGCAGATGACGAATCATCATCATTCGCGGGTTCGAATCCCGCTCGGACAGGGCCTTGTTTTTTAGAAATCTATTATTTTGATAGGAAAGGAAGTGGCTTTCATGCTGGAGTTCATTAGACAGGAAGCTAACATGACGTGGACCGAAAACGGCGCAGCGGCTTATGAATCAACAGGGTCCGCATGTCTGGATCTTTTTGCAACCATCGGTGCGCTTCGCAGTGAAAGCGATGCAGAGATTGTCGCAAGATTTATTCAGGCCTATACGGAGAACCCGGATACCGCGATGAAAATTCTCTTTTATGCAAGAGACGTCCGGGGCGGACTGGGCGAACGACGCGTGTTTCGCGTGATTCTGAACTGGCTTGCTGCAAACAAACCGGCATCTGTAAGAAGGAATCTGCAATACGTGGCTGAATATGGCCGGTATGATGATCTTCTGTCCCTCATGGGAACGCCCTGTGAGAAAGACATGCTGGATCTTTTGAAAGCGCAGTTTTTACAAGACCTGGCCGTCGTGGAGAGCAAAGAGCCGGAAGATGCCCAGGAGCCGGTTTCCCTTTTGGCAAAATGGCTGCCTTCCGTGAATGCGTCCAATGAGACCACCAAAGCTAACGGCAGGAAAATTGCCAGAGCCTTTGGGTTTTCCGAGGCCAGGTACAGAAAAGCATTGACTGCGCTTCGCGGCAGGATCCGCATTATCGAAAATAACCTTCGTGAGCAAGACTATTCTTTCGATTATGAGAAACAGCCTTCAAGAGCGCTGTTCAAATACAGGAAAGCTTTTGTAAGAAACGACAGAGAGCGTTACAATGCCTTTATCAGAGCCGCAGCGGCCGGAGAGGCCGTCCTTCATGCGGACAACGTAGCGCCTTATGAGCTGGTTGCGCCATACCTTACCTGCGATTGGTATTGGAACAACAAAAGTTACATACGGAACATAACGCCTGAGGAAGAGAATACGCTGAACGCAACATGGGCATCCCTGCCGGACTTTGGAAGCGATGAGAATGCGCTGGCCGTGATCGACACCTCCGGTTCCATGTATATGGATCTGAAACCGATGCCCGCGGCGGTCGCGCTGTCCCTCGGTTTGTACTTTGCAGAGCATAACACCGGCGCATTCAGAAATCATTTTATCGGGTTTTCCGCCCGTCCCCAGCTGATTGAAGTAAAAGGTGAGACCTTTATGGACCGTCTTCGATACATCACCACCTTCAATGAGATCGCCAATACGAATCTGGAGGCTGTATTTGACCTGATCCTTCGCGCAGCCGTAAGGAACCATGTTCCGCAAAGCGAGCTTCCTGCGAAACTGATCATCATTTCCGATATGGAATTTGATGCCTGCGTTGATCATGCATCGGCGGTGGTTTTTGAACATGCCAGGGAGCAATACGCATTTTTCGGATATACACTGCCCCAGATCGTATTCTGGAACGTGGCCAGCCGGAATCGGCAGCAGCCGGTGACGCAGAACGAGCAGGGCGTCTGCTTGATTTCGGGTGTAACACCTCGGATTTTCTCGATGGTTGCGGCAGGTTCTCTTTCGCCTTATATGTTTATGATGGATGTGCTGGGAAGCGAGCGCTATGCGAAAATAACCGCATAGCTGGACGACGGCACCTATTACCTGGTGATCCATTCCGGAAGCCGGAATCTGGGTAAGCAGGTGGCTGAGATCTATCAGCAGCTCGCGGTGGATCTCCATTCGGGCAAGGAAGATTTTTTTATTAAGCGGGAAGAGGTGATCCGTTCCTATAAAGAGCAAGGCAGACGCTCGGAGATTCAGGCAGCGCTTAAGGCGCTGGAGAAAGCATACAAGGAAAAGGAGCCGGATGTTCCCGATGATCTTTGCTGGCTTTACGGGAGATTCCTTGATGACTATCTCGCCGATGTGGAGATCTGCCAGGCGTTCGCCCGCAGGAGCCGTGAGAAGATGGCGGAGATCATCCTGGAGAGGACCGGCATGACGGCCGTCTCTGCATTCCATACGATTCACAATTATATTGATACCAAGGAAATGATCCTCCGGAAGGGAGCCATCGCAGCCCACGCCGGAGAAAAGGTCCTGATTCCGATCAATATGCGGGATGGATCCGTGATTGCGCTCGGGAAAGGCAATCCGGAATGGAATTACTCCGCGCCGCACGGGGCAGGGCGTCTTATGTCCAGAAGCAAGGCAAAGGAGACCATCGATCTAAAGGCTTATCAAGCGGCAATGGCAGGCATTTATACAACCTCCGTCAATGAGAAGACGATCGATGAAGCGCCGATGGCATACAAGTCGCTGGAAAACATTATTGATGTAATTCGGGACACGGTGGATATTCTTGAGATCATGAAGCCGGTCTATAATTTTAAGGCGTCCGATTGAGGAAGCCCCGGGGCGCGTAGATGCAGCAGAGCCCAAAATCATTGAAATGCATCTATGTCCCTTGAGATGCGTAGATGCAGTTATAGAAAAGAGCCGAGAAATGATATATACTATGATATAGACTTTAGCATAGATATCGTTGTTATGATGAGGCTTATTGTTCTCGTGAAGCAAGAATGGCTATATAGGAGCCCTGCGTCCGGATAATACGGAGCAAAATGCTGCAGACTTGGTGAGGTGACATATGAATCATTCAGTACTTTTTGTGAATGCCTGTGTACGCAAAGATTCCAGAACACGAAAATTAGCCGGGAAATTGCTTTCAAAGCTGGATAAACCATTTGATGAAATTTGTCTGGAAAATATTTCTTTCCCCATAAGCAATGAAGCATATTTAAATAAGCGGGACCAGCTGATTTCAAAGGGCGATTTTCAGAATTCTTTTTTTGATCTTGCGCGGCAATTTTCTGAAGCGGAAACCATTGTGATCGCGGCGCCCTATTGGGACCTTTCTTTTCCGGCAATGTTAAAGCAATATTTGGAGCAGATCAATGTCGTAGGGATCACCTTCCGATATACAGAAGAGGGCATACCGATCGGTTTATGCAGCGCAAAGAAGCTTTTTTATGTCACGACTGCCGGCGGATATTATGTGCCGGAAGATTATGGATTTGGATACGTGAAAGCATTGGCGCAGAATTACTATGGGATTCAGGATGTCCGGAAAATAGAGGCGGATGGACTGGATATCTATGGGGCTGATGTTGATGCGATTATGAAATCGACAGAGGAAACGATTCTTTAGCCTCGATGACCATCGTGGGGATGGGCTTTGACACGCTGAAGGAGGAGGAGAAAAAGTGCTTCACGAATACGCTGCCGATTCTCCCTTCCCCCGAAAAGACCCATCCGAACCTGCTGATTCTGTCAAAGGAGGGAGACATCCGTGAGTAAACAGTATCTCATTTTAGGTACGGGCATCGCCGGCTTATCGGCAGCCAGAACGATCCGCCTTGAGGATCCGGAAGGGATGATTACGCTCATCGGGGCGGAAACGGACAGTCCCTACCTGCGGCCGCTGCTCAGCAAGACGGATTTCCGTCGTCTGCAGCGGCAGAAGATCCTAGCCGCCCCGGAGGAGTGGTATGAAGAAAACAGGATTACCCTGCTGAAGGGCCTCGCGGTGGAGTCCCTGGATCCGGACCGGCGGCAGGTGCTGCTGTCCGACGGCAGGATTCTTCCTTATGATAAATGTATTTATGCCCTGGGGGCGGACTGCTTTGTGCCTCCCATCCCCGGCCGGGAAAAGGCGGGGGTGCTCACCCTGCGCAGCATCGCGGATTTCCATCACCTGAGAAAACGTTGCATGACAGCGAAAACCGCGGTGCTCATCGGCGGAGGCGTCATCGGGATTGAGATGGCCTGGGAGCTGACAAAGCTGGGTATCCGCTGCACCATTCTGGAGGCCATGCCCCGTCTCATGGCGAGACAGCTGGATGAGGAGTCGGCCGCCCGGCTGAAGGAAAGGATAGAAGCAGCTGGCTGCGGCTGTTTCACCGGAGTGCAGATCACCAGCATCACCGGCCAGGATCAGGCAGACGGCGTGGATCTGGCCGACGGACGGCATTTTCCGGCGGATCTCGTGATCCTGTCCACAGGAGTGCGTCCGGTGACCGGCCCTGCCCGGAGGGCGGGCCTGGTCTGTGACAGAGGCGTGGTGACCAGTCCTCAGCTGCTTACCAGCGACCCGGATATTCTGGCGGCCGGCGACTGTATCCAGTGCGGCGGACCGAATCCGGGACTGTGGAACTATGCCAGGATCAGCGGAGAGATAGCGGGATACAACGTCGTTCACCCGGAGGATCCGAAGACGTTTGAGGCAGGGACGTTTCCTCTGATTATGTCGGCCATGAACATGGGGCTTTTCGCCGCGGGAATCACCGCGGAATCGGAAGAGGTCACAGCAGAGGTTAGATGCTGGGAGAACGCGGAGCAGCCGGACCAGTTCCGGGTCAATGAGAAGGCACTGGGCAGCGCGCAACGCGGTTCGCGGGGCAGCGTTCAGGGCACCGCCCTTGGCACCGCCCCTGGCGGTTTCCTTCGTGCGGAAACCTATGAGAAAAGATTCTATCGGGATAATCGGCTCTGCGGCGCCGTGCTGATTGGAGATATCAGCGGCATGGCAGAGATTCTGGACGAGCTGGAAGCTATCCGGGGAAAATACAAGGCAGAGGAGTACAACCCATGAGACAGAAAAGGTTCATTCTTTTGATCATATTCATTCTGGCCGCCGCGGCGGCGCTGCTCTTCATTCTGCATCGGGCAGACATAAATCCCCAATGAAGATGGAAGAGGTATCTGCCATTATCCTGGCCGGCGGGCGAAGCTCCCGCATGGGGACGGATAAGGCGAAGCTGAAGCAGGGAGATCAGACGCTGCTGGAACTGATGGCAGAAAAGCTCCGGCGGCTGGGAATCTCAGAGATTGTGGTATCCGGCTGTCCCGACTGCCCGGAGGGAACCAGCTATGTGCCGGATCTGATCCCGGACAAAGGCCCCCTCAGCGGGATCCACGCGGGACTTCGGCAGATCCGGCACCGGAGCGCTCTGGTGCTGCCGGTGGATATGCCGCTGATCCAGGAAGAGACCCTGCGGCTTTTAGTGCAAGCGCATGTGAACACAGGGGACGGTTCATTGTGTTCGCCCATCACCGCCCTGACACTGAATGGTGATCTGGAACCGCTGATCGCCGTTTATGATGCTTTTCTGGCGGAGGACTGCGAACGAATTCTGCGGGAAGAAAAACACAGCCCCCGCAGGCTGTTTGAAAAGTATGGTTTTACTTCGGTAGCTTTTACCGGAGATCCCGTCTCGTTAATGAATTGCAATACACCGGAAGAATATGAACTGGTTCTGAAGGCAGCTCATGGGAGACTCCTTTCTTTTTAGACATGCTGCATCTATACCTATTAGGGTAAAAAAGCAGCTTCATAGCGAGAGACAAATGTGGTTTAGAAGAACAATCATGCCTTTCAGGCCTTTATTCTCGACTCATACTATAAAAAAGAAGGAAAAATGTTGACAGACAGATCATTCTGCATCCTGAAGCTTTCGGATGATCGGCTGAATATAGGCGAAATCCTCCGCTGCAAAATGCTGCCGGTCGCCCGGACGCGGGGCCTCGATCCCGATCGGGCCCTCGAAGCCGGCCTCATGAAGATACCGGATATACTGGCGATGATTGATGCAGCCGTCCGCCAGAGAGGTGGGGAGCAGCTCGCCCGGTTGATGACCATAGGGCTGATAGGATTTCAAGTGGGTATAGAAGAGCTTCTTTCCGGCGATCTCGATCGCCTCGGCAAGGGGCTCTGTTTTTTTGAAGAAGATCGAGTTGCCGTAATCCAGGTTGATGCCGAAATTCGGCTGGTCGATCGCATCAACCAGCAGCCGGGCGCTCTTTGCCGTATCGTGCGCATAGAACATATGAGTCTCAAATGCAAAACGCACATGCGGATAGAGATCGGCAATCCGCTGACAGATCAAGATCGAGCGATCCCAGTCCTCCTCGCTTAGAGCAGCGTAGCCATGGGCATCACAGTGGAACAGATCAACCGGAATAAGCGGATTCTCCTGGCGGCACACCATCAGGTTGACGGTGCTGAGAAGCTGCAGCTCATCCGCGATCTGCAGGAACTGAAGGTATTCCTCCAGGCTTTGTTCGCGTGCGGCTTTGTCATCTCCCGAGGTAACAAGCTCGGGGCCGCCGAAGAGCGTCAGCGGGAGGTTAAATTCCTCCTTCAAAGCGGCAATGGCTTCCAGATAGGCTCTTTGTCCATCGGCGTAGCCGTCCTTGTAACGGCGGAATTCCACCCCATCGAATCCGATGGAAGAAGCGACCTCAAAGACCTCGCGAAGGGTCTGGCCCTGTTCGCAGTAGTTGATGTGCATAATGATCGGATTATTCATTTTGACCCTCCTTTACCTTGACGGTATTGTAACCCTACCTTATAATGAAGTCAATCAGACAGGGGCAGCGTATTTGACTTCGAAAAACAGGAGGAAATCATGGACAGACTCAGAATCGCCATCATCGGGCAGGGCCGCAGCGGCCGGGACATTCATGGCGCATATCTGCATACCGACGAGGCTAAAAAGCTTTTTGAAGTGGCCGCGATCGTAGACGAGATCGAAGAAAGGCGGGAAAGAGCCCGAAAAGAGTGGCCGGGGATCCCCGTTTTTTCCTCATACCAGGCGCTGCTGGACCGGAAGGACCAGATCGATCTGGTCGTGAATTCCACCTACAGCTATCAGCATGCCGCCATTACGATCGATCTGCTGCGGCATGGATTTCACGTGCTGACCGAAAAGCCGGCATGCCGAAATGTGAAAGAATTTGACGAGATGGTAAGCGAGGCTGAAAAGGCGGAGCGGTTTTTGGGCATTTTCCAGCAGTCCCGGTATGCGCCTTACTACCGGCAGGTCAAAAAGGTACTGCAAAGCGGCGTTCTGGGCCGGATCATCGATGTGGATATCCGTTTCAACAGCTTTGCGAGACGCTGGGACTGGCAGACGCTTCTTTCCTTTAATGGAGGAAGCTTGAGGAATACCGGACCGCACCCGCTCGATCAGGCGCTGGATATCCTGGACGCGCCGGACCAGATGCCGCAGATCTTCTGCCGAATGGACCGGGTAAATACTTTCGGTGATGCGGAAGACTACGTCAAGCTGATCCTGACCATGCCCGATAAGCCGCTGATCGATCTGACGATCTCCTGCTGTGACGCTTATCCGGTCTATACCTACAAGATCCATGGCTCCAATGGCGGACTCAAAGGGACCATGAGCCACATAGACTGGAAATATTTCGATCCGCAGAGTGCGCCGGTCCAAAGCCTTCGGCGCGGTGCGATCTGCGAGCCGGACGGTACGCCGGCTTACTGCCACGAAAAGCTCGAGTGGATCGAAGACTCGTGGGATGGAGACGGGAATGGCGCGTTCGATGCAGCGGTGCAGACTTATTATGAGCAGATGTGGCGGCAGATCAAAGAAGGCGTTCCGATGGAAGTGACGCTGCCGCAGGTCCGGCAGCAGGTCGCCGTCTATGAAGAGGCCCATCGGCAGAACCAGGACAGGCTGACTCCGCTGGCGTAGGGCATGAGGGAGCTATTTTGTTC
>JAGBND010000019.1 GCA_017634575.1 Bacillota bacterium | reverse complement strand
CTTTCCACCGGTCAGCGTGATGCCAATCGCCTCAAAAAGGGCATTTTGGCATCATGGCCAGTAAAAAAGCCTTTATCCACTCTCAATGTCAAGCGGATAAAGGCTTTCATTTCCTGTTAAAAAGGTCAAAACAACTAAATATCGAGATATGCGCCCTTCATCGGCGAGGCGGCTAGGAGCGAGAAGACTCTCAGCATGCCCTTCTGGTATTTTACTGGCTTGGGCTGCCAATTTTTCTTTCTCTCTTCCAGCACCGCCGCGATTTCTTCCGGCGTTTTTTCTTCTCCGTTTATTCCGACGATCTCCAGCACCCTGCCGGCCACATCCAGGTGGATCAGGTCGCCCTCTTCCACCAAGGCGATGGGGCCGCCGGCCTGAGCCTCCGGGGATACATGACCGATGACCGGTCCGGTAGATGCGCCGGAGAAACGGCCATCCGTAATCAGCGCGATGCTCTTTCCCAACTCCTTGTCGGAGGAAATCGCTTCGGAGGTATAGAACATTTCCGGCATGCCGGAGCCCTTCGGCCCTTCATAGCGGATGAAAACAGCGTCTCCCGGCTGAACCCGGTGATGCAGAACAGCATCGATGCATTCCTCTTCACTGTCGAAGGGTCTGGCCCTTAAAACGGCCTTAAACATTTCCTTCGGACAGGCGGTATGCTTGATGACAGCGCCTTCGGGCGCCAGGTTTCCTTTTAAGATCGCGATGGAGCCATCACTGCCCAGCGGCTGATTGTAGGGCCTGATAATATCTTCTTTTTTCAGGTGAAGATGGCAGCGTTCATTCGCATCATCCAGCCATTTCTGGCAGCGCTCATAAAAGCCGTTTTCCTTCAGCTCATCCAGGTTTTCACCCAATGTCTTTCCGGTAACTGTCATTGCATCCAGATGCAGCACGGATCTGATTTCTTCCATCACGGCCGGAACCCCGCCTGCATAGTAGAAGAATTCAGCCGGCCAGCGGCCCGCCGGTCTCAGATCCAGCAGATATCTGGCGCCGCGGTGAAGCCGGTCAAAGGTGTCCGCATCCAGCTCAAGACCCATCTCGTGGGCGATAGCCGGAATATGCAGCAGACAATTGGTCGAGCCTGAAATCGCTGCATGAACCAAAATCGCGTTTTCAAAGCTTTCCATGGTCACCAGACGGGAAGGACGCATGGAATCGTCACCGGCCATCTCCACTGCCCGCTTTCCGGCTCTTCTGGCATAATCCAGAAGATCAGGGCTGGTAGCCGGAAGCAGCGCGCTTCCGGGCAAGGACAGTCCCAGCGCTTCTGCCATGATCTGCATTGTGGAAGCGGTGCCGATAAAGCTGCAGGCGCCGCAGCTGGGGCAGGCATTCTGCTTGGCCCAGTTCAGCCTTTCTTCCGGAATCTCTCCCCGTTCGTACTTTGCGGAGTACATTCCCAGCTGTTCCAGCGTCAGAAGCTCCGGCCCGGCTGCCATGGTGCCTCCTGTCACAACGACAGAAGGAATATCCACCCGGCAAAGACCCATCAGATTTCCCGGCATTCCCTTGTCGCAGCTGGCAATATAGATGCCCGCGTCAAAGGGGGTGGCATTGGCCTGAAACTCAATGGCGGAAGCAATGATTTCCCGGCTGGCCAGCGAATAGTTGATGCCATCCGTTCCCTGGCTTTCTCCGTCGCACATATCCGTGCAGAAATACCGGGCGCCATGGCCGCCGGCCTCCCGAACGCCTTCCATGGCCGCCTCGACCAGCTGGTTTAAGTGGCCGGACCCGGGATGGGAATCCCCATAGGTGCTTTCAATAAATATCTGAGGTTTCTCAAGGTCTTCGACCTGCCATCCGGTTCCCAGCCTAAGGGGATCCAATTCAGGCGCGAGCTTACGCATCTGCTGAGAAATCAGTTTCATTCCTCACCCTCCAGCGATTCGGCTTCCATTTCATCTTCCAGCAGGGACTCGTAGTAAGCGCAGACCCGCTCAAACTCTTCATCGTCTTCGATTTCGTTCAGCTCAACTTCTTCTGATCCGGAATCAACGGCTTCGTAGATATATTCATCTTCACCGATGGTGTCATCCTCTTCGATGGGAGAAAGCACCATGTAATTTTTTCCATCCAGATCAAATTCGTCCATAATGGCAAATTCCTGTTCGGTTCCGTCTTCCATGGGAACAACGATCGAATCCACTTCAAAGTTCTTGTTGTCGTCAGCCATTTCAGCCTCCTCCTTCATCCGGTTTTTGACAGCCGCATTCGGCGCCGGTAAAACCGACGGGTGATGCAGCTGTCAAAGAAATCAAAAGTTTTTTCTATCTTACAGCGATCTGGTCACTTCTGCAAGGAATTTTTTATGGTCTTCATCCAAAAGGGGTGAAACCTTTTCATAAACATCCTGGTGATAGGCGTTGATCCAGTCTATTTCTTCCTGGGTGAGCATCTCTTTCACGATGGCCTCCCGCTCGTAGGGGCAGTAGGTAATGGCTTCCAGCCGGAAGAATTTTCCCCACTCGTTCTGGGCATGCTCTTTAACCATCACCAGATTTTCGATCCGCACGCCGAATTTACCGGTGGGATAGAAGCCGGGCTCATCAGAAATCACCATTCCCGGAACCAGCTTGGTCTTGTTCAGGCCAAAGGAAATGTTCTGCGGGCCTTCATGAACGCTCAGTAAAAAGCCAACGCCGTGCCCGGTGCCATGCTTGTAGTCCAGGCCCTGATCCCAAAGGGGCTTTCTGGCCAGAATATCCAGATTCGTGCCGGTAATGCCCTCTTTGAAGATGGCGTGTCCCAGCTGGAGATGGCCTTTCAGCACCAGGGTATAGGCTTTCTTCATCTCATCGGTCAGCGGACCGCAGGCGATGGTTCTGGTAATATCCGTCGTGCCTTCCATATACTGTGCGCCGCTGTCCACCAGCAGAAATCCCTCCGGCTTCACCACAGCACATCCGGGACGCTCCGGCTTGTAATGAACGATGGCGCCATTAGGTCCATAGCCGGCAATGGTATCAAAGCTGATGCCCAGAGAATTCTCCTGATCACAACGTTTCTGATCCAGCCAGTCCGCTACGTCGCACTCGGTAAGGCCATCAGCGGCATGGTCCTTCACGTACTTCAAAAGCTGTACCATCACCGCGCCGTCTTTGATATGGGCTTTCACCACGTTTTCCTGCTCTACAGGGTTCTTAACGGCCTTCATCAGAATGACGGCGTCCGTCTCTTCCTTCACCATTTTCCAGGTGGAAGGAATGCTCTCCACCAGCAGCTGGTTGATAAAACGAAGGTCCAGATCGATTTTAATGGTCTTTCCTTCCGGCTTTTCCGCATCAATTTGCCGGAAACGCTCAGGAAGCGCATCGTAGCCCAGCACGTTAACGCCGTCAGCCTTTAATGCCGCTTCCATTTCCGGCGTTACTTTGGCTTTCTCAATAAACAGATCGCAGGTTTCTTTTCCCACCAGCGTGAACGCATAGGCAACCGGGGTGCAATGAATATCATCGCCGCGGTAGTTCAAAAGCCAGGCGGAAGATTCCAGCGAAGCGATCAGGTAATAGTCTGCCTGCCTCTTCTCCATATGGGCTCTCAGGCGGGAAAGCTTTTCCTGTCTGGTCTCACCGGCAATCTCAGCCGGCAGATCCCAGATGGGACTTAAGGGAAGCTGCGGTCTGTCCTGCCAGATGAGTCCGATCAGGTCTTCCTTGCAGCTCAGAGAAATCTCTTTTGCGGAAAGCTTAGCCTTAAGGGCGCTGGCCTGTGCAAAGCCGATGGAACGTCCATCGATGCCCACCGTTCCCTTTTCAGGCGTCTGAGAAACCACCCAATCATCCCACGCGGGAACGCCCGGCTCGCCGATTTTCATCAGCTCGATGCCGGAGGCGGCCAGCTGTTTTTCTCCCTGAAGGAAATATCTGCCGTCCACCCAGCAGGCAGCCTTATCTTTTGTTACCACCACCGTGCCGGCGGATCCGGTAAAGCCGCTGATATAGGCTCTGGCCCGCCAGTACTGGGCCACATATTCGCTCTGATGAGCATCGCTGGATAAGATCACATAGGTGTCGAGATTCTTTTCATTCATTAAGGCCTGCAGGGCTTTTACCCTTTCAGGAACTGTCTTGTTCATGGGAATTGCCTTCTTTCTATTCTTGTAACGATTCAAGACCCCATCTTTTATACGGAACAGTTTTGAAAGCAGCTTTTTCAAGAGCCTGCGTTCTGGAATTGCTCTGTATAAAAGATGCGAATGCACTTAGGTCCTGGCAGCTGCTCTTTTTATTTGAAATAATTCACGCCGTTCTCAAAGATCTTCTGATTCTTATTGCCGTAGATGTTCTTGGCCACGTTGTCGCCGATTCGCTCTGAATGTCCCATCTTGCCCAGCACGCGTCCGTCGGGAGAGGTGATGCCCTCGATAGCCCACATGGAGCCGTTGGGGTTGAAGGGGATATTCATGGAGGGCTTGCCTTCCATATCGACATACTGTGTGGCAATCTGACCGTTCTTCTTCAGCGCCTCGAGCACCTGCTTGGATGCTACGAAGCGGCCTTCGCCGTGGGATACCGCGATGGTGTGGATATCGCCGGGCTGAGAACCATAGAGCCAGGGAGAAAGGGTTGAAGTCACCCGGGTATCTACCATGCAGGAAACATGCCGGCCAATGCTGTTGTAGGTCAGCGTAGGCTGCTCATCGGTAAGCGGACGAATCTCTCCGTAGGGAACCATGCCCAGCTTGATCAGCGCCTGGAATCCATTGCAGATGCCAAGAGCAAGACCGTCCCTCTGGTTTAATAGCTGCATGGTGGCCTCCCGGATTCTCTCGTTGGAAAAGACCGTGGCAATGAACTTTCCGGAGCCTTCCGGTTCGTCTCCGGCAGAGAAGCCGCCGGAAAGCATCAGAATCTGGGCCTTGCTAAGGCGGCTGACGATCTCGTCCACCGACTCGTTAATGTCCGCAGCCGACAGATTCTTCAGAACGAACACATCCGGCTCTGCGCCGGCCAGATAAAAGGCTCTGGCCGTATCATATTCACAGTTCGTTCCCGGGAAAACAGGGATAAAGACACGGGGTTTTGCCGTTCTTTCGCCCAGATAGATATGCTTTTTCTCCGGCGCAAAGAAGGGAACATCGCCGGTTTCCTGAGGCTCACTGGTCTGGGTTTTATATACCCGTTCCAGTTTGTGGTTATAGCTCGCTTCCGCGTCGTTAAGCGTGATCTCTTCGCCATCAAGAGAAATCTCCTCCTGACGGATAATGGTTCCCAGAAGCCTGCATTCGCAGTCGCCGGAATAGTTCCACTGATCGGTTACTTCCACCACCAGCGCGCCGTAAACCGGAACCTTGTCCAGCACATTCCGGGAAGCTTTGGTAAATGCAAAGCCGAAGTCGTTGCCGATGGCCATCTTGAAAACCGCTTCAATGACGCCGCCGGCGGTGACGGCATAGCAGGCAAGGATATTACCCTTCTTCATCTGGGAAAGGACCTCATCGTAAAGATCTTTGGCCTTTTCGTAATCAGGCGTCAGATCATCCTTCAGTCCGGGGCTCAGATAGAAGACGGAATGACCGGGCTCCTTGAACTCAGGGGTAATGACATCATCGGTGTTGATGGTATCCACAGCCAGGGAAACCAGCGTGGGAGGCACATCGATGTCGTTGAAGCTTCCGCTCATGGAGTCCTTTCCTCCGATGGATGGAAGGCCGAAGGCCTGCTGCGCCCGGTAGCCGCCAAGCAGCGCGGCAAAGGGTTTTCCCCAGCGGGCGGGATCTTCGCCCATTCTTTCAAAGAATTCCTGGAAGGTAAAGCGGATCTTTCTCCATTCTCCGCCTACAGCCACGGTTTTTGCCACGGATTCCATCACGGCGTAGCTGGCGCCATGGAAGGGACTCCAGGAAGAAATATAAGGATCATATCCATATGCCATCGTGGAAGCCGTCTTGGTTTCCCCATTCAGCACCGGAATCTTGGCCACCATGGTCTGGATCGGCGTTTTCTGATACCGGCCGCCATAAGGCATCAGGACGGTAGAAGCGCCGATGGTGGAATCGAACATCTCCACCAGTCCTCTCTGAGAGGAGACGCTCAGATCGGAGACGATGGTCTTGACCCGGTCGGCAAAGCTGCCGGTCTTGGCTGCCTTCTCCGGAAGGGATTCAGGGATCTGCGCTGCAGGCGCATCCACCTTCACCGTGGTAAAGCTGGCGGCACCGTTGGTATCGATAAAGGATCTGGCCATATCGACGATGGCCTTGTCTCTCCAGAACAGCTTTAATCTGGGCTCCTCTGTAACAACCGCTACTTTTGTGGTCTCCAGGTTCTCTTCGCTGGCCAGCGCCATAAAGGCATCCGCATCGGCCGCGTCCACAACCACAGCCATTCTTTCCTGGGATTCGCTGATGGCAAGCTCCGTGCCATCCAGGCCGGCATATTTTTTGGGAACCAGATCCAGATTGACTTCAAGGCCGGGGGCCAGCTCGCCGATGGCTACGCAAACGCCGCCTGCGCCGAAGTCGTTGCAGATTTTGATCAGATGCGCCGCATCAGGACGCCTGAACAGGCGCTGCAGCTTTCGCTCGGTAGGCGCATTTCCCTTCTGCACTTCCGCACCGCAGGTGGTAATGGACTCTTCGGTATGGGCCTTGGAGGAACCGGTAGCGCCGCCAATGCCGTCGCGCCCTGTGCGTCCGCCCAGCAGGATAATCACATCGCCGGGCTCTGCTTTTTCTCTCTTTACGTTTTTCACCGGCGCAGCTGCCATGACAGCGCCAAGCTCCATGTGCTTGGCCACATAGCCGGGATGATAGATTTCTTTTACATAACCCGTGGAAAGACCGATCTGATTACCGTAGGAGCTGTAGCCATGGGCCGCTTCTCTGGCAATCTTGCGCTGAGGCAGCTTTCCGGGAATGGTGTCTTTCAGATGTCCTGTCGGATCAGCGCCGCCGGTCAGACGCATGGCCTGATACACATAGCTGCGTCCGGACAGCGGATCGCGGATGGCGCCGCCAAGGCAGGTAGCCGCGCCGCCGAAGGGTTCAATCTCGGTAGGATGGTTATGAGTTTCGTTTTTAAACATCAAAAGCCAGTCTTCGCTCACGCCGTTCACATCCACAGGGATCACAATGCTGCAGGCGTTGATTTCGTCTGATTTTTCCTGATCCGCAAGGCCTCCCTGGGCTTTGATTTCCCGCATGGCAGCCAGGGCAATATCCATCAGGCAGATGGGTTTCTCCTGGCGGCCCAGGGTTTCGCGGCCGTCCAGATATTCTTTCCAGGCCGCCTCGATGGGCGCGGTAAGGCTTGCTTTTTCAATATCGACATTTTCAATAACCGTGGCAAAAGTCGTATGGCGGCAGTGATCGGACCAGTAGGTGTCCAACACGCGGATCTCGGTAATCGTGGGATCCCGCCTCTCTTCCTCCGCAAAGTATTTCTGGGTATGCTTAAGATCCGCCAGGCTCATGGCAAGGCCAAGATCCTTCAGCATGTTCTTTAATTCCTCTTCCGATTTACCGGTAAAACCGGTAATGGTCTCCACATGATCCGGCACGCCATAGTCCACCGCCAGTGTCCGGGGCTTTTCCAAGGCCGCTTCTCTGGAATCCACGCTGTTAATGCAATAATGCTTGATGCGCTCAACATCCTCTTCCGATAAATCACCGCTCAGCACATACACGTTGGCGCAGCTGACCACAGGCTCGGCTTCCGCCTCCAGAAGGCGGATGCACTGCTCTGCGCTGTCGGAACGCTGGTCATACTGTCCCGGCAAGTATTCCGTGGCAAAAATGGTCTTTCCCTGTACGTTTTCAGGAAGTGTCTCCATATACACTTCATCCACCGGCGCTTCTGACAGGATTCTTCCGACAGCCCTGTTAAACAGCTCTTCGGAAAGATTTTCCACATCATACCGGTGAAGGATCCGAAGGTCGGTAAGATGATCCATCGACAGATTGGAACGAAGGTCCTTCAAAAGGCCTTCTGCTTCAACCCTGAATCCCGGTTTCTTCTCAACAAATACGCGTCTGACCATGAATAACTCCTTATTATCACTGCGCAGCCTTGATCCTGTTTGAGAGCCGGCTGCTGATATAGATTGCTGCCGTTTTCCATAAAAATAAAACCGGCGCGCAAAAAGCTTCACCGCAGATTATATCATGCAGGGCCGCTTACTGTAAACAGGCTGAAAAAGAGAAAAGCCGGGGAAATTCCCGGCATTTCTTGTCAGTTTGTAGATGCCGCGTTTTCATGCCGGCACAGGCCCATCTTCAATTTCGAAAGCCGCCTTGACTTTGCCCTGATCATGCATTATAGTGAAGAGCGTCAGATTAATATATAGCAAAACAGTAGGATTTTCTCACGATGGCAAAAAAAGAATTAGAAAGATATCAGCTGGCTGAACAAAGCATTTCCAAGCGGTTTCGAAAAGAGCTCTGGAGCCCCTTTATTAACGCCGTCAAACGCTACAAACTGGTGAACGAGGGCGACAGAGTTTCCGTGTGCATATCCGGTGGAAAGGATTCCATGCTGATGGCCAAGCTGATGCAGATGCTCCAGCGATACAGCGAGGTTTCCTTTGAAGTGGTCTATCTGGTCATGGATCCGGGCTACAACCGGAAAAACCGGCAGAAGATCGAAGAAAACGCAGCGCTTTTGAATATACCGGTGACTATTTTTGAAACGCCTGTTTTTGACATCGCCAATCAGACGGGCTCCTCCCCCTGTTATCTCTGTGCCAGAATGCGCCGGGGCTATCTGTATGCCAAGGCGAAGGAAATGGGCTGCAACAAGATCGCCCTGGGGCATCATATGAACGATGTCATTGAGACAACGGTTATGGCCATGTTCTACAGCTCCCAGCTGCAGGGGATGATGCCCAAGCTTCATTCCAGCCATTTCGAAGGGATGGAGCTGATCCGTCCTCTTTACTGCGTAAGGGAAGACGATATTATCGCCTGGGCCAGATATAACAATCTTGAATTCATACAGTGCGCCTGCAGGTTTACCGAAAATACAGCCCGCGAGGACGCGGAATCCTCCACCAAAGAAAGCCTGTCCAAGCGAAAGGAAATCAAGCGGCTCATTGCTTCCCTTAAGGAAAGCAACCCCCTGATTGAGCAAAGCATTTTCAACAGCCTTCATGCCGTTTGCATCGAGACCTTCCCCGGATTCAAAGCAGGCGGGCAGGACCATTCCTTCCTGGAAACATACGAAAAAGAATAAGCAAAACGGGGCTGCAGATCTGAGAAAAGCCGGCCGGTAGAGATTTAAGGCGCATCATGGCGCGATTCCACATCAAGGGATCATATTAAGATCGGATAGGAATTCGTTGACACAGGAGACTCTTTTCTTTATACTTGATATTGGTTTATTAGCCGATCTTTAAGAACTGCTGCATGCCTGATGAATTTAGGCATCCGGCAGCTCATTGATAAAGGACAAGGAGACTTTTCATGAGCAGACCTGAAATTACGCCGGACAAAATCGTCCCGATGCTGAGCACCCGTTTTATTAACGTATTTGATATTCAATATGAAGAAGGCAGACACTACTACGATGCCTCCAGACGTCAAAGGGAGAACCTGATCGCCTTAAAGGACAACGCTTCCTTTCAGGCCATGACGGCCGACGCCGCAACCTGTTTTGTCATTATCCGCACGCCCGGCGACGAAGACCGGCTCCTGCTGACCTATGAATACCGCTATCCCACCGGCCAGTATCTTTTATCTCCGCCGGCGGGGCTGATGGATCCGACAGACAGGGATTTCGCCGATCCCCTTCTGGAGACTGCCCTGCGGGAAATCAAAGAAGAAACCGGCATCAGCCTTAAGATGCAGGATCGTTCGGACAACCTTCCAAAAGACCGGCTCTTTACCGTCAACCCTCTGGTTTTTTCAACCCCCGGCATGAGCGATGAATGCAACGGCCTCGTGTGCGCCATCGCTCATATGAAAGATCTTTCCTCCCTTACCCAGTCCGGCGCCGAGGGGACAGAGGTTTTCGATGGTTTCGAGCTTCTGACAAAGCAGGAGGCCAGAAAGGTGCTGCTGGATGGCCGGGATAAACATGGCAATTTCTATTCCGCCTATACCTGGATGGCGCTGATGTATTTTATTTCCGGTTTATATGAAAACCCTGAAACCTGAGCCTGTGTTTTTACGTCTGATCAGATAGAGGTGATTCACCCCAAGAGGTTAAATAGATACCATGCAGATTCTCGAAGATGCAGCGATTGTTGATCTTTATTTTGCCCGAGACGAAGAAGCCCTAAAGCAAACCGCTTCCAAGTTCGGCGCATATCTGACGAAGATTGCCTTCAATATTCTCACCAGCCGCCCCGACAGCGAGGAATGCGTCAATGATACCTATCTGAAGGCCTGGAATGTGATCCCGCCGCAAAAGCCGGTGTATCTGGGTTCCTTCCTGAGCAAAATCACACGCAATCTCTCGATTGACCGGCTGCGCCGGCAAATGGCCAAAAAAAGGACCAATGCCGTGCAGACCCAGGATAAAGACAGCGAAGAAAACATCGTCAGTATTGAGGGACGTCGGTATGATCTTTCTCTGGAGGAGCTTTCCGAATCGATTCCCGCGTCAGGTCACGAGGGTTCCTTGCCTGATCCATCCTACGAATATGTGGAAGGGGCAGAGCTTGGAAGGCTGATCAGCGCCTATCTTCGCACCGTTTCAAAGGAAGCCCGGCTTCTTTTCATATACCGCTATTTTGATATGGAATCCTTGAAGGATAGCGCATCCTACGCGGGAGTCACCGAGGCGAATGCCAAGACCTTGCTGTACCGCACCCGGCTTGGCCTCAAGAATTATCTGGAAAAGGAGGGCTATCTTGTATGAGCGAACATGATGCAAAATCTGAAAAGCTTTTGGAAGGCATCGGCTTTTTGGATGATGATCTGCTCAGTGAAGCAGAAGCTTTCCGTCTCCAGCCTGAGAAAACCGAGGCCAGGAAAAACAGATATCCCAAACCTGTACGGATCGCCGCTATCGCAGCCTGCGCCGCTGTGTTTCTTTTCAGCGTCATCCTTCTGCCCCGTTTCTTCCTGCGTATGGGAGGAGGCTCATCCGACCAGGCCGCTACCCTGGAAATGGCTGCAGAAACCACCGGTTCAGCTGCGGCATCTGCAGAAGCGGAGGCGCCGGTGAACGGAGCCGACGTTGGTGTCTTGACCGAAGAAGCTGCCACCGAAGAGGCCGTGCCGGAAACCGCGGCCGAAGAGGCCGGGACGGCTGTAACGACCGAAGAGGCTGCAGCAGATGCTGCGGCCAAAGATGCTGAAGTATCTGCAGCCTCCGAAGAAGCTGCGGCAGGCGCAGCTTCAAACGCGCTTACCGCAGGCGCTGCCTCCGACGCATCCTCCGAGCCTGCCGAGGGTGAATACGACTATGCAGGCTTTATCCTCCCCGAATCCGTCATTGCTGTTACCTGGAACGGCAGAACCTATCGTTCCGTTACCGAAGATGAAATGAAGGACCTGCAGCTGCCCTCTTTCAACCTGAAGGCTCCGGCCGGCCAGATTTCCGCCTCTTCCAGTCAGGAATTTGTCGGACTATATCTCTTCGCTTCCTATACAAGCAACCTGATTGCCGTGCAGACCACTTCCGGTTATGTGCTCTTTATTCCGGCTGACTGATGGCCCGTTTCTTTGAGGCTGGCCCGCATCTTCTCTCAAAGAAGGGAATTTCTGCAGAGTTTTGCTAAAACTTATATCCTGCCATCTGTTCAAATGCACCAAAAGAAGGTATAATAAGAGCGGTATCCATGTGAATTTATTCCATGGAACCGCTCTTTTCTTAATTTACACCTACAAGGAGTTACCCATGACAGAGCAAGAGAGAATGAAAGCCGGCTATATCTGGCTGGACGACGAGGAAAACGTAGGCATGCAGGCTAAATGCCGCGCCCTGATTGAAAAATACAATTCCCTTCCGGCCGATGCCAACGAAGAAAGGATGGCCCTTACCAAAGAAATCTTCGGCAAATGCGGCGACCATGTATGGATCGTTCCGCCGCTGAAAGTAATGGTGGGCGCCTATACCTCCATCGGAGAGGGCTGCTATATGAACATCGGCACTACCCTGATTGATGATGCTCCCATCACCATCGGCAAATATGTCCTGTTCGGGCCCAATGTCACCCTGTGCACCACCGGTCATCCCATCTCTCCGAAGCACCGCGGCGACGGCATGTATTCCTTCCCCATCACCATCAAGGACGGCGCATGGCTTGGCGCCAATGTGGTTGTCATGCCGGGCGTTACCATCGGCGAAAATTCCGTCATCGGAGCAGGGTCAGTCGTGACGAAGGACATTCCGGACAATGTTGTGGCATTCGGAACGCCCTGCAGGGTCTACCGCGAAATTAACGAGCATGATGACGAATACTATTTCCGCGACTACCGGTTCGATGCCCAGCCGGAAAGAGAAGAAATGCCTCATCTGGATTTCCTCGAAAACTAAAAAACAAAAACACGCAGACAGGGCGCGCAGGGATATTTTCAAAAACCGCCGCCCTGACGCTTTTTTCGCTGCATCGCTTCCAAAAAGGGGGATTTTTATGAATATTGTTGTATGCATCAAGCAGGTGCCTGCCAGCTCCAATGTAAAAGTTGATCCGGTTACCGGGGTGCTGATCCGTGACGGCGTGGAAAGCAAAATGAATCCCTACGACCTGTTTGCCCTGGAGGCAGCGCTTTCTCTCAGAGAATCCTACGGGGGTACTGTCCATGTACTGACCATGGGGCCCGGACCCGCCCAGGCCATTCTGAAAGAAGCCATCTATATGGGGGCAGACGACGGCATTTTGATCTCTGACAGGCGCTTCGGAGGCGCCGATGTGCTGGCCACCGCCTATACCCTATCCTCAGCAATCCGGATTCTAAACGAAGAATCACCTGTGGATCTTGTTTTGTGCGGAAAGCAGACCACCGACGGAGACACGGCCCAGGTCGGGGCGGAAATGGCGGAATACCTTGGCCTGCCTCAGTACAGCAATGTTCAGTCTCTCTCGGCATCCGAGCAGGATATCGACGCTCCCGCCGCGATTCATATCATCTCTTCCCTGGGGAATGAGCTGCTTCACGCAAACATCTCGCTTCCCTGCGTGCTCTGTACCGATGCAGACATCAGCACGCCAAGGCTTCCCTCCTATTTGCGCAAATGCCGGATGGACCCCTTGATGAAGGATCTGATCCGCGTCTTTACGTTGGACGATTTCGCCGACAAGGATCCGTCCCATTACGGGTTAAACGGGTCCGCCACCTCTGTGGAGCGGATTTTTCCGCCCGATAAAAGCGATCATCACGAAGTCCTGCAAGGGGATCCCCGCGAAAGCGCCAGAGTGCTTTGCCATCTTCTGAAAGAAAGAAAAATCGTATAGGGAGACGTAAGATCATGGCTGAATTAAGAATCCATCAGGAAAAAGTGACAGAAGATATCGCCAGAGAACTGGTCCGTCTTTGCCCCTTCTCGGCCAT
>JAGBND010000018.1 GCA_017634575.1 Bacillota bacterium | reverse complement strand
TCCCTTCCTTCGTATTTGTTGGCTTTATCATAATGGAGTCTCAAGCTCCGGCTGCGTCCGTCCGTGTTCCCATGAAGAAAGGGTATTTCGAACCGCGTGCATGGCATCTGCCGGTTGCTCCTGTGTCATTCCGGCTGCTTTTCGAGCATTGAGCAGCTGTTCGGGGAAACTATCCAAACAAATCAACTTCGGTTCATCGGATTTACCATCAGATTATAACATATTTTGTACGGTTTATCACGTCCCGGAAAAGGCAATGTGTTTGTCTCTGATTGTCTGACAGAGAGGGATGATTTCTGCGTATTTTCTGCTGAAAGGCAGGCGGTGGAAGACATTTTTTTGGTTGACGTGTATTTGGAGAAAGTGATATACTACTGCCCGATAGTTTGTTCGAAAAGGATAGGTCTTTATGCAGTTTTTTAAGCCGGAGGAGAATATTGTCCGCGAGACAAAACGGATGGCGGTCGGGTGCATCATCTGCCTGGTGATCATGCTGGCGGTGTATGCGCTGATTGGCAGGTTTTCTGTCGGTGTGCTGCTTGGCGGCATAATAGGCACGGCCTATGCGATATTCAATTTCTATCAGCTGGGAATGACCATTCAGAAGGCAACGGCAACCATGAATCCGGATCTTGCCGCAAAGCAGATGCGCAGTTCGTACAATCTCCGGATGGCAGGTTTTTTCCTGCTCTGTGTGGTCTGCTTTGTGGTTCCTTTCCTTGAGGGAATTCCGTGTATGATTGCCATGCTGTTTCCGCGGGTGACCATTTTTGTCCTGTCGATGACCGGCCAGATTCAGAAGTGAGTGGTTTCGGTCAGCAGAAAGTCCGATCATTTCTTAACGCAGGAGGTACTGTCAAATGAATGTCGAGATTTCAGGCCCTCGTATATTGCTTTCAATTCCGCAGCTGGGCGGATTTGTGCTGACAGAGAGCGTGGTGATAACCTGGGTTGTCATGCTGGTCCTTGTGCTGCTTTGCCGTTTTCTGACGAAGAACATGCAGGTTCGTCCGACAAAGAAGCGTCAGGTCATTGCGGAATGGATGGTGACCAGCATTCAGGGACTGGTGAAAAATGACATGGGTCCCCGGTTCGTGTCGACCGGTTATGTGCCGTTTATCGGAGCACTTTTTGCCCTGTCTGCCGGGTGCAGTATTTCAAGCGTTTTTGGCGTAAAGGCACCTACCAGTGACCTGTCGACGGTTCTTGGCTGGGCGGTGGTCGTCTTTATCCTGATCACCTACAATAAGATCCGTTCGGGCGGCATTGGCGGCTATCTGAAGAGCTTTACGGAGCCGGTGTTTGTCATGACGCCGATGAACCTGATTTCAGAGATTGCCACGCCTCTGTCCATGACCTTCCGTCATTTTGGCAATATTGTGAGCGGCACGGTCATTACCGCGCTGATTTACGGCGGCCTTGCAGCACTTTCCCATGGCGTTCTCGGCCTGATCCCCGGAGCATTGGGGAAGACGCTCTCACAGATTCCGATTTTCCAGTTTGGTCTGCCGGCTGTCCTCTCTCTGTATTTTGATTTCTTCTCCAGCTTTATGCAGGCCTTCATTTTCTGCACGCTGACCATGGTCTATATCGGCGGCGCGGCAGGAGACTGATCGTTTTTGTCCCATGGATGAATACGCTTTGAAGCGTTTCAGATAAGAGTGTAATCTATTATTCTCTAGGAGGTATTTGTTATGGATACTCAGACCACTATGATTCTTGCAAAGGCAATTGTTGCCGGTCTTTCTGCGCTGGGCGCTGGCTGCGGCATGAGCGGCGGTATCGGCCCTGGTATTGGTGAGGGCTATGCCGTTGGTAAGGCAATTGAGTCCATGGCCCGTCAGCCTGAAATGAGAGGCACCCTGACCACCACCATGTTTATGGGCTGCGCTGTTGCGGAGACCACCGGTATTTACAGTCTGATTATTGCGCTGATTCTGATCTTTGCGAACCCTCTCATCGGCTATTTCAACTTTTAATTAATCAGAAGCTGAAGCTGAAAGGAGGGGCCTTTCCTTGGAGAACCAGCAATTAGTAACGATTGCTCCTTGGACGCTCATCTTCCAGATCTGCAACCTTCTTCTCCTTGTCTTTCTCTTTAAGAAATATCTTTTCAAACCGGTGACAGAGATCCTGGAAAAGCGAAAGGCAGAAATAGACGGGCATTACGTGGAAGCAGAAAAAGCAGAATCGGATGCGAAGACGCTCAAGGCTGATTATGAACAGAAAATGGCTGATGCACGTGCAGAAGCTGACCGTGTCATCAAGACGGCGACGGACAGAGCCAATGCGATGTCTGCGTCAATCGTCAGTGACGCGCGCGATGAAGCTGCCCAGCTGAAGCGCAGGGCAGAGAGCGAAATTGAACTCGAGCGCCGCAGGGCGTTTGATGAGGTAAAGGGAGAGCTTGGCGGAATCGCGCTTGACATTGCCTCACAGGTAATTGACCGCGAGGTCAGCGAAAAAGACCATCAGGCGTTTATTGATGATTTCATCAGGAATGTGGGTGAAGCCTCGTGAACGAGTTCAGCCGTGTATATGGAGAGGCACTGTACGATCTCTCCAGTGATGAAAGCAGGGATGAAGCCATCCTGATGCAGGTGCGGGCGGTCGACGGGATCCTGAAAAGGGAACCGCAGTATGTAAAACTCATATCTGCCCGCTCACTTCCGTTAGCACAGCGTCTTTCCCTTCTGGAGGAAGCATTCGGAAGCCGGATTGATGCGTACCTTCTGAATTTCATGAAGCTTCTGTGCGAAAGAGGCGCATTGGATCAGTTCCATGGATGTGCTGAGGTATATCAGGCACGCTTTAATGAGCGACATAATATTCTGCCTGTGACAGTGTTCACAGCGGTGCCGCTGGATGAGGAAAGAAGGACACGGCTGAAAGAGGCACTGCAGCGGAAAACAGGGAAAACTGTTGAGCTGACGGAAAAGGTTGATCCTGAACTGCGCGGCGGCATTCGCTGCGAGATGGCCGGTAAGCGGCTGGATAATACGATTTTGACTAAAATGGATTCGCTTCGCCGAGCATTGTCGAAGAAGTCCTGAGATTTGAGAAGAAAGCCGGTGAACCCATGGACCTCAGACCTGAGGAGATTTCAAAAATCATAAAAAACCAGATCAAGCAATACGGCCGGAAAATCGAGCAGGATGAAACGGGTACGGTCATTCTCGTCGGAGATGGTATTGCAAGAGCGAATGGACTTGAGAAATGCATGTCCAATGAGCTGGTTGAGTTTGAAAACGGCGAATACGGCATGGCACAGAATCTTGAGGAGAATACGGTTAGTATCGTTATTCTGGGCGATGATTCTGAACTGCATGAGGGAAGCATTGTCAAACGGACAGGGCGAGTTGTCTCTGTTCCCGTTGGCGAGGCCCTGATTGGCCGTGTTGTGAATGCATTGGGCCAGCCCATCGATGGCAAAGGTGAAATTGCCACGACGGAGACGCGCCCCATTGAAAGCCCCGCGCCCGGAATCATTGAGCGCAAAGGGGTTAATGTGCCGCTTCAGACGGGAATCAAGGCCATTGACAGCATGATTCCGATTGGCCGCGGTCAGCGCGAGCTGATTATCGGCGACCGTCAGACGGGCAAAACGGCGATTGCGACAGATACGATCATCAACCAGAAGGATACCGGTGTGATCTGTATCTACGTGGCAATCGGACAGAAGAACTCCACCGTTGTTCAGCTGGTTGAACAGCTGAGCAAGGCAGGGGCAATGGACTACACCATTGTTGTCAGCGCGACGGCCTCTGAGCTGGCGCCCATGCAGTATATCGCCCCCTATGCAGGATGCACAATGGGTGAGTACTTCATGCAGCAGGGCAAGGATGTTCTGATTATCTATGATGATCTTTCCAAGCATGCCGTTGCCTATCGTGCACTGTCCCTGCTGATCCGCAGACCGCCGGGACGTGAGGCATACCCCGGAGACGTTTTCTATCTGCACAGCCGTCTGCTTGAGCGTGCGGCAAGGCTCGCGCCGGAATACGGTGGAGGCTCGCTGACTGCGCTGCCGATCATTGAGACCCAGGCGGGCGATGTTTCAGCGTATATTCCGACGAACGTCATTTCCATCACGGATGGTCAGATCTTCCTTGAAAGCGAGCTGTTCCATTCCGGCATCATGCCGGCGGTCAACCCGGGCATCTCTGTTTCCCGTGTTGGCGGAAATGCACAGATCAAGGCAATGAAGAAGGTGGCCGGTTCACTCAAACTGATCTATTCCCAGTATCGTGAACTGCAGTCCTTTGCCCAGTTCGGATCGGATCTGGATGCGGATACAAAAGCGCGTCTGGCTCAGGGCGAACGCGTGGTGGAAGTGCTGAAGCAGGGACGGAATTCACCGGTGCCGGTTGAAAAGCAGGTCTGTATTATCTATGCCGTCACGCACGATTTCCTGAAAGAAGTGCCGGTTGATCGTGTTGCACTGTATGAGCAGGGCCTGTATGCCAGACTGGATTCGCAGCATCAGGATGTGCTGAATGAGATCCGGATGACCGGTAAATTTGAAAAAGCGACCGAGGATAAGCTGGTCAGAGCGCTGACGGATTATACGAAAGACTTTCTGGCAAAGTAAAGGGAGGGATTTGACATGGCCGGTGCATCCATGAAGGATATCAAACTGCGCATCAAAAGCGTGGAAAGCACCATGCAAATCACGAAGGCAATGGAGCTGGTTGCCTCCTCCAAGCTGCGTCGCGCAAAAGAGCGTGAGGAAAGAGCTTATCCGTATTTTTCTGCACTGCGCGATACGATGGACAAAATTGAGGATTCCACGACGGATTTTTCCTCGCCTTATCAGATCAGACGGCCCATTGAGAGTCAGTGTCTGATCGTGATCGCCGGTGATCGCGGACTTGCGGGCGGATACAACAGCAACGTGTTCCGGTATTATGAAGCACTGATGCGGGAGAATCCCATCAAGACCTGCATTATTCCCATCGGAAAAAGGGCCTATGAGTATTTTCAGCGCAGAGGTGCCGATATAGTCACGGATGCGTTTGTTGAGGCAGCCGGGATTATGGTCGGCGACTGCTTTGAGCTTGCACGCCTGATTACAAAGGGATATCTGGCAGGTGAGTTTGACAGGGTAAGTGTCATCTATACACGTTTCGTGTCGCTTCTGACTCAGACAACGGATTCTGTGCAGCTTCTGCCGCTGGTCGATTACAGGGAAGAAAAGAAGGAACAGACAGAAAAAGGCATTGAGCCGCTTGTCCTTTATGAGCCGAGTGCCAATGCGGTCTATGATGCGATTGTTCCGAACTATATTTCCGGTATGATCTACGGTGCCATGTGTGAGTCTGTGGCCAGCGAACTTGGTGCACGGCGTACAGCGATGGATGCGGCAAGCAAAAATGCATCCGCAATGATTGAAGATCTGAGTCTGCGTTACAACCGTGCGCGTCAGGGTGCCATTACACAGGAAATTACGGAAATTGTTGCCGGTGCAGAGCACTGATTAAGGGATAAGGATGAAGGGTTCCTGACCAGGACCGGCAGTTTGCCCGGGCCTTTCCGGGCAGCGGGCTTTGATCATGAACCCGGATGGAGTGGCTCTGCGCCTGAGACAGGGGTTTGACCACTCCGACAAGAGATAAGCATGAGGCCTGTAAAGGCGTGATCCTGTCACACAGCGACAGAGACGTTCCGGCTCAGGCCTCAGACAAAGCATCGCAGGCAAATGACAACATGATGCCTGTAAAGGAGCGACATTATGGCAAAGGGAAATGTCGGCACCGTTGACCAGGTGATTGGTCCGGTGCTGGATATAAAATTTGAAGATGGCCAGTTGCCGCAGCTGCTGAATGCCGTTGAGGTACGCAGCGGAGACCGACGGATTGTGGCTGAGGTTGCGCAGCATATCGGTGATGATGTGGTTCGCTGCATTGCCATGAGCAGTACCGATGGTCTGGTTCGCGGCACAGAGGCGGTGGACACCGGAAGCCCAATCACCGTTCCGGTGGGTGAAAAGTGTCTTGGCCGTATCTTTAATCTGCTTGGTGAACCGGTCGATAATCAGCCGGCTCCCGAGGATG
>JAGBND010000017.1 GCA_017634575.1 Bacillota bacterium | reverse complement strand
CCTGCGAGGCCTGTCTTTGCTGCGGGGCCTGATTCCCCGTCAGATTCACAATCGGAGTTCCGCACTTTCTGCAAAAACGGGCGCCTTCTGCATTTTCAAAACCACAATTCGGACACTTCATGCTGCGATCCTCTCTCCCTTATTTTTCTTCCGTTGATCCAAAGCCTCCCAGGCGGCGTTCATGCTCCCGGTTAAAATAATCCCGATCCGGAATATATAGTGAAAATATGCCCTGGCAAAAGGCCTTTCCTTTTTCGATATGAAGCGGTTTATCTCCTTCATTACGGATCTTTACGAAAATACAGCCTTCGTTGGAAGGATTGTCATAATAATCGCCATCCACGATGCCAACCGTATTCGCCAGCCTCGTGTAATACTTGAAGCCGAGCCCTGACTTTGGAACTATCTGCAGATAGACAAATGGCGCCTGATGGGCTTTAATACCGGTTGGAACCGTCATTTCTTCTCCCGGATTCAAATCGATGGGAACCGGTGTGTAAAAATCGGCCCCGGCGCTGCTTCCGGTTGCTATATAGGGGAGTTTTATATCCTCTCCCGCAACGCCGATCTGATCCAGCGTCTTTGCGGATACGATCTCGTAGTAACAAGCAGCGGACAGCTCCTTTACAAGCTGATGAATCAGCGGATATTCATTGTTCAATGGACTTTCCTCCAGACAGTCTTTCAGTCGGTCACAGATCCTTCGATCCTGATATCATTATATGACACAGAAATGAAAAAAGGAAGACACAAGTTGTGTCTTCCCTTGGAAAATTCAAGATAAGATGCACCCTTAAGGCAAGGCACTTACTGGTTCATCTGTTTGGCAACTTCAGCAGCAAAGTCTTCCTGCTTCTTCTCGATGCCTTCGCCGGTTTCCCAACGAATGAAGCTGTTAACCTTCAGGCTGGTTCCGTTTTCTTTGGCAACGCCTGCCAGGTACTGGCCAACGGTCTTCTCTCCATCCAGGAAGAAAGCCTGATCCATCAGGCAGACCTCCGTAAGACGTTTTTTCATCTTACCGACAGCCATCTTCTCCTGAACCTGAACGGGTTTGTTGGCATTCTTGGGATCCTGAGCGATCTGGCCAAGGATGATCTCGTTCTCTTTGGCGGTCCATTCAGCGGGAATGGAAGCTTCGTCAACGAACAGAGGAGTCAGCGCAGCGATCTGCATAGCCGTGTTCTTAACAGCCTTTTTGATCTCGTCGTTGATCACTTCGGCGCTGATGTTTACCAGAACGCCGATTCTTCCGCCGCCATGCAGGTAGGAACCGATGTAGGAATCGGAAGTCATCTGTTCGAAACGGCGAATCTGAAGGTTCTCATGGATAACGGCAACCTTCTCTACCAGCACGTCGCCGACAGTCTTGGAAGCATCCTCTGCCCAAGGCTCAGCCTTGAAAGCATCCAGGTCTTTTGCTTCGGTGGTCAGCGCCTGAGCGGTTACGCCGGCAACAAACTCTTTGAACAGATCGTTCTTGGCGACAAAGTCGGTTTCGGAGTTAACTTCAACGATGGCAGCCTTCTTGCCGTCTTCGGAAACCTTGAAGGAAACAAGACCTTCCGCAGCGATACGGCCAGCCTTCTTGGCAGCCAGAGCAAGGCCGGATTTGCGAAGCTCTTCAACTGCTTCATCGATGTTGCCATCGGTTTTGATCAGGGCCTTTTTGCAATCCATGATACCTGCGCCGGTAATGTCGCGCAGTTCCTTAACCATTGCAGCTGTTACATTGACCATTATTCATTCTCCTCTTCGGCTTCGGCCTCTTCTTCAGCCTCTACTGTTTCCTCGGGCTCGGGAGCGTTCTGCTCGCCCTGGTTAGCTTCAATAACTGCATCTGCAACCATACCGGCAATCAGCTTGACGGCGCGGATTGCATCGTCGTTGCCGGGGATCACGTAGGTGATTTCTTCCGGATCGCAGTTGGTATCTACGATAGCGACGGTGGGGATGCCAAGAATATGAGATTCCTGAACAGCAATCTGCTCTTTGTGGGGATCAACGATGAAAATCAGATCAGGCAGACGGTCCATTTTGCGGATACCATCCAGGTTGCGCTGCAGTTTTTCCAGCTCTTTGCGAAGGTTCATGACTTCCTTCTTGGGCAGTGCCTCAAAAAGTCCATCCTCTTCCATCTTTTCAAGCTCTTCCATGCGGGCCACACGGCTGCGGATGGTCTTGAAGTTGGTGAGCATACCGCCAAGCCAACGGCTGTTGACATAGTACATGCCGCAGCGCTCAGCTTCAACCTTCATGGTTTCCTGGGCCTGCTTTTTGGTGCCGACGAAAAGAACGGTGCCGCCTTCAGCGACGATGCTCTTTACGGCTGCATAAGCCTCATCAACCTTGCGGCTGGTCTTCTGCAGATCAATAATATAGATCCCGTTTCTTTCAGTGAAGATATAAGGAGCCATCTTGGGGTTCCATCTTCTGGTCTGGTGGCCAAAGTGAACACCGGCCTCCAGGAGCTGTTTCATAGAAATCACGCTCATGTTTAGTTCCTCCGTAGTTTGGTTTTTTTCCTCCCCGGCCTTCACAGGCATCAGAACCCGTAAGGGAACCGCCGATGCTTCAGGCAGGGTGTGGACTATTCACAAAATGGTATTTTACCATATTTGTTTTTCGTTGTAAAGGGGAAAAGATAAAAACAGGCTAAACATCGTCGATATAATAAGCTCTGAGCTTACCGATCGCCATCTTGTGGATCCGCCGCAGCTTAGAATATTCCAGATGATTTTCCTCGGCAATCTTTCTGAGGGTCAGATCATCGTAGTAACGGCCGATGACCACCTGTTTTTCAAATCCCTTCAGATACGTCATCAGCATGGCCAGGTCTTCCTTCTCTTCGATGCGCTCCAATCCTCCCGAATCGAGCAGAAGGTCCTTTTCTTCCCCCATCTGGTCAAAGGATATGATCACCGGCATCTGCTCCTGCTCGCCCGGCATCCCGTATTCCTCTTCCGCATCCATAATCGATGCACGGATCCGTAAACAGGCATAAGTGGAAAAGGAGCCTTTGTCGGAGGAGTAAGCATCCACGGCCCGAATCAGTCCGACGGCGCCGGCCTGCCATATATCCTCCCAGGTCATGCCACTGGGCGGTTCTAACGTCATATGGGATACAACAAATCCAATCAATCCCATATTCTGCAGTATCTTTTTCTCTCTTTCCTGTCGAACCAGGTCTTGCTTCACTTTCAGCTCCTTCGGCCGAAAGCGCAGATACAGGTCTTTATGATTCTTCTTCTATTTGGGTGTAGCGGCAATCCTGATTCAGGCAAACCAGCTTTTTGACGCGGCCCTGCTTTTCATAGAGCCGCCCGCCGCATGCCGGGCATATTTTCCCGGTTGGCTTTTCCCAGGACATGAAATCGCATGTCGGATTGTTTTCGCATCCATAATATATCCGGCCCTTTTTGGAGCGCTTAACCAGGATCTGCCCGCCGCATTTTTCGCAGGTGACGCCAATTTTCTCCAGATAGGGCTTTGTATTGCGGCATTCGGGGAACCCGGGGCACGCGTAAAACTTGCCGAAGCGGCCTATTTTCAAGACCATGTTCCGGCCGCATTTGTCGCAGATTTCATCGGTGACCTCGTCCTCGATCACCACCTTTTCCATCTCGGCCTCGGCTTTTTCCAGCTGCGGCTTGAAGGTCTGATAGAAGCTTCTCAGCACCTCTTTCCAGTCGAGCTCTCCTTCTTCTACGCGATCCAGCTCGTTCTCCATATGGGCGGTGAAGCTGATATCGTCGATGGATTCAAAGTACTCGGAAATCAGTCCCCGAACCAGGGAGCCAAGCTCCGTTACGTATAAAGCCTTCTTCTCTTTGGTCACATAGCCGCGGCCGATCAGGGTGCTGATGGTAGGCGCATAGGTACTGGGTCTGCCTACGCCGTTTTCTTCCATGGCCCTGACCAGAAGGCCTTCGGTATATCTGGCAGGAGGCTGGGTGAAATGCTGCGCCTTATCCACATCTTTCAGGATAAAGCTCTCTCCCTCTTTTAACTGATCCAATCCTTTTAACGCGCCTTCATCCACCGTATCTTCTGAATAGACCTTCATGAAACCCGGAAAGTCCAGGACGGAGCCGGCGGCTTCAAAGAGGAATCTGCCGCCTTCTACGGCAATATGCTGGGTCAGATACTGCGCGCTGGCCATGCGGCTTGCCAGGAAACGGTTATAGATCAGCTGATAGAGTCTAAGCTGGTCCCGGCTAAGAGAATCCGCGATTGTCTGCGGCGAGAGGGACAGATCGGTCGGTCTGATGGCTTCATGGGCATCCTGAATCCGTCCGCCTTTTTTCTCTTTTCTGCCGTCGCCCTGATATGCTTTGCCAAAGGTTTCTTCGATGAATCTGGCTGCATTTTCCTGCATTTCTTCTGCAATTCGGGTGCTG
>JAGBND010000016.1 GCA_017634575.1 Bacillota bacterium | reverse complement strand
CTTGTCTCATATCTCTATCTTCCTTCGATGATCATCGCCATCCACCCAATAACAGGTCAGGGGAATGTCTTCGTCCGTTATTTCAAATCGGCCTTTGGGATAGATCAGCCGTATAGGCTCTTTATTTATGATCATCCGGGCATAATCTTTTGCAGATGTCAGCCGTCTGGGCAGGGCGACTCCATAAACCTTGCCCTTTTTTTGCGGATCGTCTCCCGAAAAATGCATATCAGACCCAGAGGTTGTATAGAAGCCGAACCTTTCGGCATATCGTTTGGCTGCAGCATCCTCAATCTGCCGGTTGCCGGCATTTGCGATTTCAACTGCGTCCACATAGTCTTTGTTAAGGGTAATGAACTGAATATAATCACGGCAGCGGAACGGGTGCGCCTGCACAACGCACCCTCCCGCCTCACGAACTGCCTCATATTGCTCACGGTGCGTCCAATGCTCCATCTCCGGATGCGCTTTCATCCATTCCGGATCCGGGCCATAGACCAGATAGTCATCTCCCCAGAAGGTTTCTTCCCAACCGAAGAACACGTCCAGCCCGCATTTTTGTCCTTCATTCCAGGCATCATCAAAGCCTTTTCGGTAAAGATCAATCCGCTCGTTCCAGGGAAGCTCTCTGGGAACCGCGCTGTTCCCTCCAAAAAAATGATCGGTCACAAAAATCCCCGTATATCCGATGGATTGATAATACCGGACATGCTCCGCTCCGCTCGAGCGGCCGCACTTGCTGGACTGCGCCGTATGCAAATGGGTTTCATATAAAAATTCCATACGATTATCTTCCTTGCTGAAAAAACTTCATTCAATGCCGCTGCGAATCTCTTCGTCGGTGACTTCTGCGGCATAATAGGCATACATATAGCTGGCAAGATTGAAATGACGGTATGGCTGCATGGTCTGTACCTCCTGGATAAAATTAGTTCTCAACATAGCATATTTTTTCATACACGTCAATGACTGTACATCAAATAAATCCATCGGATGGAGCCGCTGCCGGCAGCCGCTTTTCGCCCCGCCTTACCCTGATGCCTTCACTCTTGACAAACAAATTGCTGTCTTGTAGAATCTTACCATTAAACTTTGGTTCCATCTGATATTTATGCAGAATATCTGCTCTTTTTATAATCTCAGGAGACTTGCTATGCTTAACACTTTTTCACTTTCGCCGAACATGTCCGCTTATGGTCTCGGGACTACCTCTTACTGGTCGGGGCGTAATCAGGGCCTTGATGCATGCATCCATGAGGCGGTAGAAAAGTATGGCATCTCTGTCCTGGATACCGCTGAAATGTACGGCAATGGACGCAGCGAAGAAGCCCTTGGAAAAACGATCCGGGACATGAACCGGGAAACACTTTTTCTTGTTGATAAGATTCTGCCTGACAATGCGGACGAGGCCCGCTTCAGAAACAGTCTGGTAAACAGTCTAAAAAGACTGAAGACAGATTATCTGGATTTGTATCTTCTTCATTGGCGGGAAAATGCTGACCTTTCCTTTGTTGTGCCTGCCATGGAAGCTGCCGTAAAAGAAGGCCTGATCCGGCGCTGGGGCGTTTCCAACTTTGACACCCATGACCTGAGAGACCTGCTGGCTGTTCCCGGCGGCGCAAACTGTTTCTGCAATCAGATTTTCTATAACGTATATGAACGGGGATGCGAATATGCCCTTGTCCCTCTGATGAAAGAACATAACATCCTTCCCATGTCCTACTCTTCTCTTGGTTCCAATTATTATCCGCACCCGGATATTCACCGGATTCCTCCGGTCATGGATGTCTGCCGCCTCGGCAGCCTGAAGCCGGAAGCCTTGATGCTGAAATGGAACGTCCGGCACGGTTTCTGTACCTTATTTACAACCACCTCCATCCAGCATCTCAGAGACAACCTGCAGGAAATCCCGGAAGATATCTATCAGCGCTTTGAGCAGGTGATCGAACAGGAATTTCCAGCCCCCGATCACGAATATCCTCTGGTCAAAATCTGATTTCCATGATCATGCAGCGCCGTGCATCCTTTTTCTATATCCCTTGCATGCCGTTTCAAAATTTGGTATACTATAAGGCAGTATGGCTAAATAATGAATCGTAACATACAATCGATCTTAATTCCGAAAGGAGCCACAAAATGAGTCAATGGAAGAACATGGATCAGCTGGAGGCTTTTGCTGCGCTGAAACAAACCGCCAAGGTTGACCTGCCCAAGGTCATGGCTGGAGATGAGGGCGCAGAACGAGTCAAAAAATATCAGGTTCCCATGGCGGAAAACATGAGTTACAATTTTGCCGCCAAAGCCGTGGATGACGATATTCTCGCAGCGCTGCAGAAGCTGGCCGATGAAGCTGAATTAGTGGATAAATTCAACGATCTCTTTAACGGAGCCGTCATCAACACCGGCGAAAAACGCATGGTGCTTCACCACCTGACCAGAGGACAGCTGGGAGAAGACGTCATCGCAGATGGCGTGAACAAAAGAGAATTTTACCTGAACGAGCAGAAAAAAATCGCTGATTTCGCAAACGATGTTCACAGCGGCAAAATCGCCAACGAGGCCGGCGAGAAATTCACCACCGTGGTACAGATCGGCATCGGCGGCAGCGACCTCGGTCCCCGCGCCATGTATCTGGCTCTGGAAAACTGGGCCAAGGTTCAGGGAAAACTGAAAATGAAGGCTCACTTCATTTCCAACGTTGACCCGGATGATGCTGCCAGTGTTCTTTCTTCGGTGGATGTGGCTCATTCTCTGTTTATTATCGTTTCCAAGTCCGGCACCACCCTGGAAACCCTGACCAATCAGTCCTTCGTGATGGATGCGCTGGAAAAAGCCGGTCTGGACACCAGCAAGCACCTGATTGCTGTAACCTCCGAGACTTCTCCTCTGGCTCACAGCGATGCATTCCTGAAGGCGTTCTTTATGGACGACTATATCGGCGGAAGATATTCCTCCACTTCAGGCGTTGGCGGCGCTGTGCTCTCCCTGGCCTTCGGTCCGGAAGTTTTTGCCGAGTTCCTGGACGGCGCTGCTCATGAAGATGTCCTGTCCAAAGAAAAAGATCTGTTCAAGAATCCTGCCCTGATGGATGCTTTGATCGGCGTCTACGAGCGCAATGTGCTGGGATATGGCGCCACTGCCATACTGCCCTATTCTCAGGCTCTTTCCCGCTTTGCTGCTCACCTGCAGCAGCTGGATATGGAATCCAACGGTAAGTCTGTCAACCGCTACGGCGAAAAAGTGAACTATGTCACCGGTCCCGTCATCTTCGGCGAGCCCGGCACCAACGGTCAGCATTCCTTCTATCAGCTCCTGCATCAGGGAACCGATATTATCCCTCTGCAGTTTGTGGGCTACAAGAACAACCAGATGCATCACGATGTGGTAATCCAGGGAAGCACCAGCCAGCAGAAGCTATCTGCCAATGTCGCGGCTCAGATCGTGGCCTTTGCAGCAGGCAAGGAGAACGAAAACCCCAACAAGAGCTTTGATGGCGGCCGCCCCTCCAGCATTATTATCGGAGACAGCGTTTCACCCGCCAGCCTCGGCGCGCTGCTGGCTCACTTTGAGAACAAGGTCATGTTCCAGGGCTTTGTCTGGAATCTGAACAGCTTTGATCAGGAAGGCGTGCAGCTGGGCAAGATCCTGGCCAAAAAGGTTCTGGCTCACGAGACCGATGGCGCTCTGAAAGCCTACAGCGAGCTGCTGAACATCTAATGCGTTTCTGCTGCAGATTCCTCATTTGAACTGCTTCAAAACCCTCTGCTCCGTCAGAGGGTTTTTTAAATGTCCTGCTCCGTTTCCCTGCAGGCGGAATTCTTGCGGCGTTTTGTTAAAAACCCCTTGCGGCGGATCTCGTCCTGATGATATAGTAGGGGAAGAAAACACTACAAAAACGAGGAAATTCCTTATGAAATTTACAAATGGTTACTGGCACATCAAGCCGGAAATGGATCCGCATTTCGCGACGCAGTACCTGGAATCTGCCGTGCTGACGGATCCCTCCGGCAAAAAGTCGCTGAACGTCCTCGCCGCCACCAAGCCCATCCGCGGCCGCGGCGATACCCTGAACAGCGCCACGTTGGATGTGACCTTCTCCGCGCCCCGGGAGAATATTATCCGGGTCCGGATCAGCCACTTCGCCGGCGTGCGGGAAAAGGGCCCCTTCTTTGAAACCTTCGAGGAGACTGTCTCACCCGCTATCAGCGAGACGCCCTCCACGATTTCCTTTACCAGCGGTGCCCTGGAGGCCCGGGTCCACAAAGAAGCCGGCCAGTGGCAGGTGGATTTTCTGGCAGACGGCAAGCTGCTGACCTTCAGCGGCTACCACGGCATGGCCCATATTCTGAAGAAGACCGCCGTTACGGGCTCGATTGTGCCTCCGGGAGACCCCTACATGACCGAGAGCCTGATGCTGGATGTGGGCGAATACATCTATGGTCTGGGCGAGCGGTTTACGCCTTACATCAAAAACGGCCAGGAAGTCACCATGTGGAACGCCGACGGCGGCACCGCCAGTGAGCTGGCCTACAAGAACATTCCCTTCTATATGACCAACAGGGGCTATGGTGTTTTCGTGGAAGAGTCCTCCGATGTGTCCTTCGAGGTGGCCAGCGAGAAGGTGGAGCGGGTGCAGTTCTCCGTTTCCGGCGAATCCCTCACCTACGATATCATCTATGGCGGCACCCCCAAGGGAATTCTGGAGCTCTATACGGCTCTTACCGGCAGGCCTGCGCTGCCTCCCGCCTGGAGCTTCGGCCTGTGGCTCTCCACTTCCTTTACGACGAATTACGATGAGGCCACCGTCTCCTCCTTTATCGACGGCATGGCCGAGCGGGATATCCCCCTGAGCGTGTTCCACTTTGACTGCTTCTGGATGCGGGGCTTCAGGTGGTGCGATTTCAAGTGGGATCCCGATACCTTCCCGGATCCGGAGGGCATGCTGAAGCGTTATCATGACAAAGGGCTGCATATCTGCTGCTGGATCAATCCCTATATTGGCCAACGTTCGGAGCTTTTTGCCGAGGGCGCCGAAAAGGGCTATCTGTTAAAGAAAGCCAACGGCGATGTCTGGCAGACCGATATGTGGCAGGCCGGCATGGGAATTCTGGATGTGACAAATCCCGCCGCCCGGGACTGGTACGCCGGCAAGCTGCGGGATCTGCTGCGCATGGGCGTGGATGCCCTCAAGACCGATTTCGGCGAGCGGATCCCCGTGAAGGATGTGGCCTACTTTGACGGCTCCGACCGCCTGAAGATGCATAATTACTATACCTTCCTCTACAACCAGATGGTCTTTAATCTTCTGAAGGAGGAGCGCGGCGAAGGCGAAGCCGTGCTTTTTGCCCGCAGCGCCACCGCGGGCAGCCAGCAGTTCCCCCTGCACTGGGGCGGCGACAACAGCGCTTCCTATATTTCGATGGCGGAAACTCTACGGGCAGGACTTAGCATGAGCCACAGCGGCTTCGGTTTCTGGAGCCACGATATTTCCGGTTTCGAGCAGACCGCTCCCGCGGATGTCTACAAGCGCTGGATTGCCTTCGGACTTCTTTCCAGCCACAGCAGGCTGCATGGTTCTTCCAGTTACAGAGTGCCGTGGCTCTTCGACGAGGAAAGCGTGAAGGTGGCGAGAAAGTTCTCCCGCCTCAAGAACCGGCTGATGCCCTATCTCTATCAGAAGGCCGTGGAAGCCCACGAAACCGGCGTCCCCATGATGCGGCCAATGATGCTGGAATTCCCCGAGGATCCCGCCTGCGAGACCCTGGACCGGCAGTATATGCTGGGCGATAAGCTGCTGGTGGCTCCGGTGTTTGCCTCCTCCGGCGAGGTGACTTACTATGTGCCCGAGGGAACCTGGCTAAATATTCTCACGGGCGAAAAGGTCAGCCAAGGCTGGCACAAGGACACCTTTGATTTCATGTCTCTGCCGCTGCTGCAGCGGCCCGGCACGGTGCTGCCCCTGGGCGGGTGCGAAGAAAGGCCTGATTACGACTATACCGACGGCCTGGAATTGCAGGCCTGGGAGGTTCCGGAGGGCGCGGAAGTAGTGGTGAAGATTCCGGATATCAAAGGCAATACTGTAATGACTAAGGTGGTTAAAGGATAAAAATGATTAAAGTTGCTTTTTTTGATGCGAAACCCTACGATATTCCTTCTTTTGAGGCTTACGGCAAGGAGCACGATATGACCTTCCGTTTTCTGGAGACAAAGCTGAACGAGGATACGGTGGAGCTGGCCCGGGGCTGCAACGCGGTGTGCGTCTTTGTGAATGACAATGTGAACGCGGCTGTGATTGACAGACTGTACGAATTCGGCGTCAGGCTGATTGCGCTGCGCTCGGCGGGTTATAACAACGTGGATATCCGGGCGGCCTTCGGCAAGGTCCATGTGGTGCATGTGCCCGCCTATTCGCCCTACGCGGTGGCGGAGCACGCCATGGCGCTGCTGCTCACTTCGGTGCGGCGGATCCACAAGGCCTATAACCGCACCCGGGAATTCAATTTCTCCCTGAGCGGGCTCACCGGCTTCGATTTTCACGGCAAGACCGTGGGCGTGGTGGGCACCGGCAAGATCGGCCGGATTTTTATCGATATCTGCCGCGGCTTCGGCATGCACGTGATTGCTTACGATCTCTTTCCCGCGAAGGACAGCGGCATCGACTATGTGCCCCTGGACGAGCTTTTTGAGCGGAGCGATATTATCTCTCTGCACTGCCCGCTGACAGACGAGACCCGTCACATGATCGGCGAAGCCTCTATCGAGAAGATGAAGAAGGGCGTGGTAATTGTGAATACCTCCCGGGGAGGGCTCATCGACACCGCCGCCCTGCTGGAGGGCATCAAATCCCGTAAGGTGGGCGCTGCCTGTCTCGATGTCTACGAGGAGGAGGCCGATGTGTTCTTCGAGGACCGTTCCGGCCACATCATGAATGACGAGCTGCTGGCCCGGCTGATTTCCATGCCGAACGTCATCGTGACCTCCCATCAGGCCTTCCTCACGGAGGAGGCTCTGAACAATATCGCCGAGACCACGGTTCATAACATCCGCTCCTGCTTCGATAACGACGGCATCTGCGACAACGAGCTCTGCTACCGCTGCGGCGATATCGAGCACTGCAAAAAGCAGCGCAAGCAGCGGTGCTTCTGATGAAAAACAGTGACAAACACAGGGGACGGTTCTCTGTGTTCGATCCTATGGCACCATGTCTGGTGCTATCTGCCCCTTAACATGATCGAAAGCCCAAAGGTTTGGTGCTGCGAGCCAGTTTGATGGCGTCGCAGCACGAAAAAATGGTGCTATATCGGCAAACTGTGGTGCATTGCACCAGAGTGTACGAATACAACACCATTCCTTAGGGCTTTTGTTATTGGTTCAAGCTAGATTGCCCATTAATATGCGGCCCGATAGATAGCCTCCATGTCCTCTTCATGAAGAACACGAACGGAACCCAGGTTGTTTTTAGCAGTGATGGCACACTTTCTGGCAAGCTCCTTGTATTCTTCCTCCGTGGGCTCGACTCCCAGCTCCCGGAGATTGGTGGGCATGTGGATGCTGCGGAAGAAATCTTCCATGGCAGCAATGCCGAGAAGAGCCGTGGCCTCGTCATCGGCGGCGGGCGCCACCTTCAGCACATTCACCGCCAGCTTTGCGAACCTGCCGGGGTTGCATTTGTACACATATCTTGCCCAGGTGCCCCAGATGGCGGCGAGACCGGCACCGTGGGCCACATCATACATACCGCCCAGCTCATGCTCCAGGCGGTGGCATGCCCAGTCGCCGCCATCGGTGCCGCAGCCGGTCAAGCCATTGTGGGAAAGGCTGTTGGCCCAAAGCAGATTCGCCCGGGCATCATAGTTGGACGGGTCTTTGATCAGGGTGGCAGCGGCCCGCATGACCGTGCGCAGCAGTCCCTCGGCGATCTCGTCGGTGAGATCCATGGATCCGCCGTTGTTCAGATAGCGCTCCAGGGTATGCATCATGATATCCGTAGCGCCGCTCATGGTCTGATACTCAGGCAGGGACATGGTCAGCTTCGGATCCAGAATGGCGAACAGCGGACGGCCCAGATCAGAGCCGTAGCCCCGCTTGATGCCGCCTGCATCCTTTGTAATAACAGAAGAATTGCTCATATCGCTGCCGGTGGCCGCGATAGTGAGAATCATGCCCATGGGGAAAGCCTTTTCCGCTTTTCTCTTAAAATCATAGAAGTCCCAGACATCGCCGCCGTTGGCCAGACCGTAGCCGATGGCTTTCATAGAGTCGGCAGCGCTTCCGCCGCCCACGGAAAGCAGGAAATCCACGCCTTCTTTCTTGCACAGCTCGATGCCCTCGTAGACCTTGGAGAGTCTGGGATTGGGCACGACGCCGCCCAGCTCCACATAACCGATGCCCTTCTCCTCCAGCAGCTTTTCAATGCCGGGAAGAAGCCCCGTTTTCTTTACTCGGTCGGAACCATAGTGCAGCAGCACCTTGGTGCCGCCGTAAGCGGCCACCAGATCGGCAGCCTGTTTCCAGGTATCGGGGCCGAAAACCACTTTAGTGGGCGTATAATAAGTAAATGGCAGCATATTTATTCCTCCTGAAGTGTTATGGATAGAGCAAAAAAACTCGTCATCCTGATTTCGAATCACAGACGCTTCCGTGTCCACTTTACACTATTTTACATCCTATTGCAATTGTAAAATTCACTGCACGGCTTCACGATACGCTTGATTCTGTTAGCACTCCTTTGCTATAATGGTGAATGCAGGACTGTTATCTATAATGGATCAATCCATGATTGATTCAAGAAAAAAATTAAACGCTTGGAGGCTGACTATGATCCGCAGAAAAGAAGAATGCACGGTTGAATATCGGGAACACATGAGGGATGGCGAAGGAACCATCAAGCTCACCTCGCTGATCTCAGGCGACAAGGAACTCAATGACAAGGGACGTCTTTTTAACCATATGCTGATCAAACCCGGCTGCAGCATCGGCTATCATGTCCACGACAAGGATGCGGAGCTGTTCTATATCCTTAAAGGCACTGCCACCTACAGCGACAACGGCACCATTGTCACCCTGCAGCCCGGAGATGTGGCCATCTGTGAAACCGGTCACGGTCACAGCATCGCCAATCATGGAACCGAAGATCTTGAATTCATCGCGCTGATTGTCTACGCGTAAAGACCATGAGAGAAAAACTGATCGAAGAACTGCGGGCCTTCACACCTTACAATGAACAGGAAGAAACCGACCGGGATGAAATGCTGCGGCTGCTGCAGACGGAAGACAACCTCTTCCTGCGCAGCAACCTGATCTGTCATATGACGGCTTCCGCCTGGGTGGTGAATCCGGCCCGGGATAAGGTGCTGATGGCCTATCACAATCTGTACCGGTCCTGGTCCTGGCTGGGCGGCCACGCCGATGGCGATGAAGATCTGCTTTCCGTGGCGCTGAGGGAAGTCCGGGAGGAGAGCGGCGTTTCTCATGTCCGACCGGTATCGGAGAAGATTTATTCTGTGGAAACCATCCATGTGGAGGGCCATGAAAAAAAGGGAAAATATGTTCCTTCCCACCTTCACTTAAATGTAACTTACCTGCTGGAGGCGGATGATAGGGATCCCCTGCGGATCAAGGCGGACGAGAACAGCCAGGTGGCCTGGTTCGGCCTGGCGGAGGCACTGGAAAAATCCACGGAACCCTGGATGGTTTTGCGGATATATCAGAAACTGAATGATAAACTGAACGAACATTAGGGACAGTCCTGAAACACAGAACCGTCCCCTGTGTTTCACCCTGTGTTCCCCGTACTCAGATGATAAGATGGGAGCATAAGTATGAAAATAGCAGTCTATTGCGGATCAACACCCGGCAGCGATCCTCTTTATAAAGAAAATGCCTATGAGCTGGGCCGGTGGATGGGCCGGAACGGCCATGAGCTGGTATACGGGGGCTCTTCGACAGGCCTCATGGGAGCGACGGCCGACGGTGTGCTCGCGGAGGGCGGCCGGGTTACCGGCGTCATCCCGAATGTGACACTGATCATTGGCCGCCGGCACCCGGGCCTGACTCAGGTGATCCAGACAGAAACCATGGCTGAGCGAAAAACCGTGATGCTGGAGATGGCGGATGCGTTCATCGCGCTTCCCGGCGGGATCGGCACCCTGGACGAGATCACGGAAGTCATTTCTTTAAAAAGTCTTGGGATCGTTCACGGGACGATCATTTTCTACAATATGAACGGATATTACGAAAGCATGCGCGCAGTGCTGGACAATATTCTCGCCCATGGCTTCGACAAGGCGGACTATTTTCAGGATATCGTTTTCGCGGAGGATCTGTCGCAGATTAAAAAAGCCCTCTCATAAATAAACACAGGGGACGGTTCTGTGTG
>JAGBND010000015.1 GCA_017634575.1 Bacillota bacterium | reverse complement strand
GAAGTTCATCCTGGACGACGGCACAGACGAGAAACGTGTGATTTTAAGCGGGATTCACGTCTTTTACGAGCCCGAGCAGCTCATCGGAAAAACGCTGATTGCTATCACAAACTTGCCGCCCAGACCCATGATGGGAATGGAGTCCAATGGCATGCTACTGAGCGCACTTCACAAGGAAGAGGGCGAAGAAAAACTCAATCTTCTGATGGTGGATCCGCACATTCCGGCAGGTGCAAAGCTGTATTGATCAGCTCCTTTTGAGACGCCGGTTTACGCCGGAAATAAGGCTCTGTTTTACGCCAATACGCCAATCTTACGCCAATCGGTGCCTAAGAATGTGCAGCGAAAGAAATATCACAAACTTGACAACCTCAAAAACAGAATAAAGCAGTTCCATTAAGGAAATACATAGGCCAGTAATGATTACCCGAGAGGGTTTTGATTACTGGCCTTTTTTTGTGCGTATCTACGAGCGGTGTAGAGGATTGGCTGCAAGTAGAGCGTGTCAGTCAGCAGAGCAAAGGAGGAACTGCTTATGACCTATGATGTGTTTTTGGAACAGATGAAAAACGATCTGCAGACCGCGTTTTCCAGGGAGCTGCCTGAAAAGTATTCGCAGGTCAAAATCGGGATCCGGGATGTGGAAAAGCTGCAGGGGGAGTCCTACAGGGGAATATCCTTCCGGATCGGGGATTCTCCGATTGAGGGCAATCTTAATCTGCAGCAGGCGTATCAGGAACAGGAAGCCGGAATCCCGTATTCGGAGATTCTCAGACAGACAAAGGAAGCTATTACGCAGCAGGTAGACAGAATGCCCCAGTTTAATCTCGGGGAGCTGTCAAGCTACGAGGCGGTGAAGCAGTCCATGATGATGGAGCTCATTCCGCAAAAAGGCAATGAAGAACGCCTGAAAGAGATACCGCACCGGGATGTGGAGGATATGGCACTGATCTACCGGATGGATATGGGGGAAGGCTCCAACGGCAGGATGACCGCAGTGATCACGAATCAGAATCTGACGGCCTACGGCATCACAGCGGAACAGCTGCATCAGGATGCTTTGGCAAATGCACCGGAATCCCATCCGGCTTCTCTGAGAAGTCTGAGAGATGTGATGGCGGGGATGATGGGAATGGAGACAGATCCGATGATGCCCGGTGAACCGGTGATCATGGTAGCAACGACCAGAGATTCCTTCCTGGGAGCTTCCGTAATCCAGTATCCCGGCTTCATGGAGCAGGCTGCAGAGCAGATTGGCGGAGACTTCTTTATACTCCCGTCTTCGATTCATGAGGTGCTGCTGGTTCCCGATGACGGGAATGCCGATTATCATTCACTGGAAGCTATGGTTCAGAGCATTAACGAGGCGGAGGTGGCTCCGGCAGATCGGCTGTCTGACCATGTGTACCATTATGATCAGGCAGACAGGGTTTTCGAACTGGCTGATAAGACGGCTGCCAGGAAGCTGGAACAGAAGCTGGCGAAAAAGACAGGGCAGAGGGAACCCGCAGAAAAGAAAACTTCTGTGCTGGCGCAGCTTGGGGAAAAGAAAAGGAGGCCATGGAGCATGCATCGAAAGCTAAAGCGCCGGGGAGAGCCGTTCCCGAAGCAGCACTGTAAAAACGAATACCGATATATTGACAGGGGAGCGTTTAATGCCTGGTACAAAAGGCAGCAGACGTTCCCTTTTCTTATGCGCAGGAAAGGACGCAGGATCACATGAATATGCAGATCGCAGAGGATGCGGAGTTTGGAAAGGTCCGCATCGTAAAAGACGGAGACCGTTTTCTTTTTGCAGCAAGAGATGTGGCAAAGGCTCTTGGATATAAGCGGCCGGCAGATGCCGTAAAGCAGCATTGCAAAGGGGTCGGCGTTTTACCGACCCCTTCAGCGGGAGGAATACAGGAAACAAAGTTTATCCCGGAGGGCGATGTCTATCGCCTGATTATCCGAAGCAAGCTTCCGAGCGCTCAGCGTTTTGAAAAATGGGTATTTGAAGAGGTTCTTCCTTCCATTCGAAGAACCGGCGGATATATGACAGGAAACCTTATACAGCAGGTCCTGGATAACCCGGAGATGATCTACAGCTTTGCTGAGCGGATGATGGAGGAGCATGCCAGAAATGAAGTACTGGAGAAGGCTCTTTTAGATGCAAAGCCCAAAGCAGCCTACTACGATGCCTTTGTGAATCCGGAGGACTGCACCAATGTACGGACGACGGCAAAACAGATCCTTGTGCCTGAGAGGCGCTTTGTGCGTTTTCTGATCGGGAACGGATATCTGTACAGGGCTCCTTCCGGGAAACTGATGCCTTATGCAGCCCAGGGAAATGTGCATCTCTTCATTGTCCGGGATTTCTACAACAATGGCTTTTGCGGCAGCTACACGCTGATCACACCGGCGGGAAAAGATCTGTTCCGCAGCCTCCGGGCGAAGATTCTGGAGGTGGAGTGATGAAGACCTGTATGAGCGGTGCACTCGGTGCCATTGAGGCCCTGATGAGGGAGACGCCGAACATGGATCACAGGGACGACGGCTGCTGTGGTCGGTTTCCGGAATGCAGGAACTGTGCATACCACCTGCCGTATTCTCTGCGAAGAGACTGCATGTTCGATGAGTGCCCCTATGTGGTGAAACCTGCCGTCGTCACTGTGAAAGGCGGTAAGAAAAATGGCTGTGTTCCGGGTTGAAAAGGATGGTAACTATACCACCATGTGTAACTGTCACTTGCGGGATAAAAGTCTCAGCTTGAAAGCCAAGGGCCTGCTCTCCTTGTTTCTGTCGCTGCCGGATGAGTGGCATTACAGTGTTCGCGGTATTGCAGCGATCTGCAAGGAGGGCGTGGATGGAATCAACAGCACGCTGCAGGAACTGGAGAAAAACGGATACCTGATCCGGCATCAGAAGCGGCAGGCCGGCGGCCGGATGGGAGAGACGGAGTATGTGATCTTTGAGCAGCCGCATACGGATTCTCCGCGTATGGAACTACCGTGTACGGAAAAGACGTATACGGCGGTACCGGATACGGCGGAACCGTGTACGGAAAACCCTGCAGGAATAAATAAAGATATAACAAGTACTGAAGAAACAAATACTGAGATGAACAAAGAAAGAGAGAGAAAGCGACCTGCGCGGCATAAATACGGCCAGTACAGAAATGTTCTTCTCTCTGACGAAGAAATGGAGAAGCTTATGAAAGAATATCCGAACGATTATCAGAAGCGCATTGAGCGACTGTCGGAATATATGGCCTCGACCGGTAGGATCTATAAGAACCACCTGGCCACTATTCGCAGCTGGGCAAAGCGCGATGAGGAGAAAGTGCAGATCGGAAAGACTGCAAAACAGTATGATCACGGTAATTATCAGTTTGCCGCCGGGGACAGCTTATGAAGGATTTGATGGACAGCTTTTTTGACCAGATTGAGGTCAGAAAGGAACCTCGGGAAGGTGAATATCTAGGAGAAGACGGGCTTCTCTATTGCGAAAAGTGCTATACACCGATTCAGTGCAGAAAACAGTTCCTCGGGAAGATGAGAACGCTGCCCTGTATCTGCAGGTGCCGCCAGGAAGAGATGAAGCGGCAGAAAGAAGAGGCAGAGGCCAGAGAGCAGATGATGAAGATTCAGAGGCTCAAGTCTACAGGTATCCAGGAGCGGCATCTGCTGGATTGGCGCTTTGATGCCGCGGAGGATAATGAGACCATTCGCTGGGCAAAAAACTATGTGGCGAACTGGAAAAGGGTCAGGGCGGAAAATCTTGGCCTTCTTCTCTGGGGAGATGTAGGAACCGGCAAATCCTTTGCAGCGGCCTGTATTGCCAATGCTTTGCTGGAGCAGGCCGTCCCGGTACTTATGACGAATTTCTCCAAAATCCTGAATCAGATGGGGGCGATGTATACGGAGGAGCGGTATCAGTATATTGCCTCTTTCAATCATTATCCCCTTCTGATCATCGACGATCTTGGAATCGAGCGCAGCACCGAATATGCCAAAGAACAGGTCTATGCCGTGATCGATGAGCGATACAAAGCAAATCTCCCTCTGATCATCACGACTAATCTCACCATCAATCAGATCCGAAATCCGGAGAATGTGGCTGATGCACGTATTTACAGCCGGGTGCTTGAGATGTGCACGCCGATTCAGGTGAAAGGGAATGATCGCAGACAGACCACAAGCAGAGAAAAGCAGGAACGGGTGAAGACGGTTCTGTTCCAGGATGGGAGGTGATAATGGGTGCCAAGAAGAGGAGGCGGGATACCGATCAATGGACTTGAAGAAATCTTTGGTGCAGTTTCAGGGGTGGCTGCCGAAAATGCACAGACAGAACGAGTACAGCAGATACCTCTCGCGGAGTTGCATCCATTTGAAGGGCATCCCTTCCGGGTGGTGGACGATGAAGAAATGCGGAAGACAGTCGAAAGTGTAAAAGAATATGGTGTTCTTACACCTGCAATCGCAAGGCCGGATCCGGACGGCGGCTTTGAAATCATCTCCGGACACCGGCGCATGCGGGCCTGCGAACTTGCCGGGCTGAAGACAATGCCTGTCATTGTACGGTATATGGACGACGATGCAGCCATAATTTATATGGTGGATTCGAACCTTCAAAGAGAGCATATCCTGCCCAGTGAGAGAGCCTTTGCTTATCGGATGAAGCTAGAAGCAATAAAGCATCAGGGACAGAGGACTGATTTAAAGAAGGATCTAACTTCTGGACAAGTTGTCCAGAAGTCGAAGACTTCTGTAGAACGGGTCGCGGAAGAAGCGGGCGAGAATTATAAACAGGTACAGCGTTTTATCCGTCTCACGGAATTGATTCCGGAGATCCGGGACATGGTGGACGAGAAGAAAATTGCCTTTAATCCGGCGGTAGAGCTTTCTTACCTGAAGCCGGAAGAGCAGAGGGAATTCCTGGAGGCAATGGATTATGCACAGGCAGCACCGTCTCTTTCACAGGCACAGCGACTGAAAAAGATGAGTCAGGAAGGGAAATGCAGGCTGGATCGGATGTGTGAAGTCATGAGCGAAGAAAAGAAAGACGACCTGACCACCGTTACCATCTCTCATGATGTTCTGCGGAAATATTTTCCAAGATCCTATACCCCGCAGCAGATGCAGGATGTCATCGTAAAGCTCCTGGATCAGTGGATGAAGAAAAGAAACAGGGATCAGTCAAGATAGGAGGAACAGGATATGTGCTACAAAAATGGTTACGGCTGCGGCTGTGATAAGAACAATCTCAGAAAGGAACGAAAGATCATGACAAGAGAAGAAATCCAGGAGACTTTAGAGGCGGTCGAAAATCTGTGTGCGTTTCTCGGTTTCGTGCCGGAAGAGTGGTCGAGGCGTCATGAAGAAGAAATTGTATATATGATCGCCGTCACACCAGGAAAAGCGTTGAGGCTCATTACCGAAGAGGAGGCTGAGGAGTTCCTCCCTTGCTTTGGTCTGGATGATGTCATAACGGGAGCACCTGATACGGATCTTTGCATGAGTTATAGTCCGGAACTGGTATTTCAGGTCGGAGATCAGAAGTATCTGGACGGCCCTGCGCTGGTCTATGACATTGACGAGGAGGGTGACGTGGTGCCGATCACGGCGGATGATATCTATCGCGTGCAGCAGATGTTGAAAAAACGTACGGTGATGGTGAGGGAGGAAGGCGAGAAAATGCCGGTGATCTCTCTGGATTGAAAAATCTTGTAAATATGCCAGGGAAGGAGGTAACAGCCTATGCAGGAAGAGGTTGAAAACAGGACAGTCAATTTAGCTATTACAACGACAAAGCTGTCTTTCCGTTCACTCTACGCCGCGTATGTGAAATATAAGAGGTATCGGGCTGATCGGAAGATCATCAAAGAGCAGAAGAAAGCGCAACGGACCAAGGCGAAATCAGAGATTCATGGTAAGCAGAGCGTGAAGGATCTGGTCGGTCAGAATCAGGGCGTGTCCAACATGGAGATTGCCAAGACCGATTTGAAGGGCTTTGAGAGAGTGACGCGGAAGTATGGCGTAGATTATGCAATCCGTAAGGACCCGTCTCAGGACCCGCCCAGATATATTGTCTTCTTTAAGGCAAGAGATGCAGATGCGCTGAGTTCAGCTTTTAAGGAGTATTCATCGCAGATGATGCGGAAGGAGAAGCGGCCGAGTGTCCTGAAACAGCTGAAGAAATTCAAGGCACTGGTGGCGTCTATTCCGGATAAGGTACGGAACAAGGATAAGGAGCATGCGCTATGAGGATCGATACAAAGAACCTGAAACGGCTGCTCCTTTTAAATTTCCCATATATCTTTGTGGGACTGTTTGCCACGAACCTTGGAGAAGGCTGGAGACTGGCCGAAGGAGCGAACTCGTCGGAAAAGCTTTTGTCATTTATGACGACGCTGCCGGCGGCACTCCAGAATCCGCTTCCGAGCCTTCATCCCATGGATCTGCTGATCGGCATCCTGTGCGGAGCGGCGCTTCGACT